>DASUTC010000030.1 GCA_036374795.1 Herpetosiphonaceae bacterium | reverse complement strand
AGGGTCGCCGTCACGGTGATGACGACGTACGGCGTCGCCAGCGCGGTGTGGGCGAGGATGATGCCCCAATAGGTGTTGGTGAGCCCGATCTCGGCATAGAAGAAATACATGCCGACGGCGGTGATCACGATCGGGACGATCATGGGCGAGATGATCAGCCCCATGATAACCGGCCGGAACGGGAACTCCGGACGCGACAGCCCGAGCGCGGCGAGAGTGCCGAGGATGGTCGACAGAGCCGTCGCTGCGAGCGCGATGAAGACGCTGTTGTACAGCGCTGACTGCCAGCGCTGGGAAGAAAAGAAATCGTCGTACCAGCGCGTGGAAAGTCCCGGCAGCGGATAGGTGAACCACGGCTCGCTGCTGAAGGAGAGCGGCATGATCACCAGGATCGGCGCGATCAGGAACAGGAAGATCATCGCGCACAGCGCCAGGAAGATCCAATGCCAGGCCCGCTGAAGCGGGGTCGCATAGCTCGGGACGGCCATGGTCGCTCAGCCCAGCTTCATCCGGTCGATGCCGATCAGGCGGTTGTAGACGAAGAACAGCACCAGGGTGATGGCCAGCAGCACCGTGCCGAGCGCCGAAGCCATGCCCCAGTTCAGTTCTCGGTTCGTGTAATGCGCGACGAAGTAGCTGACCATCTGGTCGTTCGGCCCGCCGACCAGCGCGGGCGTGATGTAGTAGCCCAGCGCGAGGATGAAGGTGAGCAGGCACCCGGCCGCGACGCCCGGCACCGTCTGCGGGAAATAGACCCGCCAGAAGGCGTAGAACGGCCCCGCTCCCAAGGACCGCGCGGCGCGGACATGGGTGGGCGAGATCGTCTTCATGACGCTGTAGATCGGCAGGATGGTGAAGGGGAGCTGGATGTGCGTCATGGCCACTACGGTGCCGCCCCGATTGAAGATGAGCTGCACCCGCTCGTCGATGATGCCGAGCCACAGCGCAAAATCGTTGAGCAGGCCGTTGGTCTGCAAGAGCACGACCCAGGCGGTGGTCCGCACCAGCAGCGACGTCCAGAAGGGCAGCAGCACCAGGATCAGCAGCAGATTGCTGGTCCGTGGCGGCAGGCTCGCCAGCAAGTAGGCGATGGGGTAGCCCAGGAGCAGCGTCAGCGCCGTGACCAGCGAACTGATCCAGAGCGTGCGCACGAACACGTTGCGGAAGATCGATTGGTCGGGCGGCGCCGAGACGATCTCAT
>DASUTC010000029.1 GCA_036374795.1 Herpetosiphonaceae bacterium | reverse complement strand
GACGAGAAGCGCCAGTCCGTGACCGGCTTCCTGGTGCGCGCCCTGCGCTTGTTCAGAAGCCTCGGCATCCGGGTCGAACGCGTGATGACCGACAACGGTTCGGGCTACGTCTCCCGCCTGTTCGGCAAGGCATGCCGCCTGCTGCGCCTGCGCCACATCCGGACCCGGCCGTACACGCCCAAGACCAATGGCAAGGCCGAACGGTTCATCCAGACTCTGCTGCGCGAGTGGGCCTACGCCTTGCCCTATCGCAGCTCCGATACCCGCGCTGCCGACCTGCCGCGCTGGTTGCGCCACTACAACCACGAGCGACCCCATGCTAGCCTCGCTCGCCAAGCACCATCCGCCTGGCTCCAGGCTCACGCCTGAACAACCTGCTCGGAAACCACAGCTAGGGGTAGCAACGCTGAAGGCCAGGCCAGCAGTCACCTCGGCGTGCAATACCCGGGCAGCGGGTAGCTCGCCCTGATCGCCGCGCCCTCGTCGGCGGCCTGGCGTTCCGCCGCGCGGTAGCGTCCGCCGCTGAACCGCTCGCAGTCGCGAGCGAGCCCCTGGCGAACTAGATGCACCCACGCGGGCGTGCGCTCGCCGGGTCGGCGTCATTCCTGCGCCTCTTCACGCCCTTCCTCGATCGCCTCTTCAGACGCTTCCAGATCGGCAGGCTCGGGCTGCGGCTGCTGCTGACTCGCTGCCGCTGCCGGGTCATGGCAGAGCGCTACGAAGAACGGAAAGTGATCCGACCCAATATCCTCCATGACGGCAACCTCGAGCAGCCGGAACGATTCCTCGAAAAACACATGGTCGAGCGGCCACCTCAGCAGCGGCCATTCGGCATTGAACGTGTTGTAGGGCCCGCGTCCGATGCGCGGGTCCAGCAGTCCGCTCACCTCCTGAAACAGGCTGTTGCTTCGCGACCATGCAACGTCGTTCAGATCACCGGCCACGATCGACGGGGCAGCCTCTTCCCGGACTTCCTCGCCGACGATGAGCAGTTCCGCGTCCCGCTCCTCCGTATCCTGCAAGGGCGGCGGCTTGGGATGCAGGCCGTAGAGATTGATGCGCGCACCCGACGGAAGGCTGAGGCCCGTCTTGATCGAGGGCACATCCTCCTCGACCAGAAAGCGCACCTCCGGCCCGACCGTCTCGAAACGCGAGAAAAGGTGAATGCCGTAGCTGTCCTCCCGCGGATGGTTGATCGCATGCGGATAGGCCTGTTTCAGCGGCTCCAGCTGACGATCCCACCAGGCATCGGTTTCCACGAGCAGCACCAGGTCCGGGCCGACCCGCTCCACAAGCGCCAGCAACGGTGCGGCGTCGCGGTTCTCGACCAGCACGTTCGCCACCAGCAGCCTGACGCGCGACTCCGGCTCGCAGCCTGCCAGCCCCTTCGCTTCGGTTGCGACCAGAGGCGTGTAGGGCCAGATGGCATGCGCCTGCCATGCAAGCGCTCCCCCCACGGCGGCGGCGAAGGCCCACGTCCGCCGATGGCGCAAGGGCAACAGCAGGGGCGTCGCGATCAGCACGGCCGCCAACAGGACGGCGACCTGGAAACGTGGAAAATCCCAGACCCGTATGGCGGATGCGTTGCTCGGAACGAACGGCAGCACCGTCACGAAGACGGCGAGCCCGCTCAGCCCGAACAGCGCCCAGCGCACAATCTTCACCAAAGTCCCCCGGCGAGCGCTCGGCCCGCGATCCCGTAACGACCGTTCCCAACTCATCCCCAACGCATGAGAAAGGAACTTATGGATCGGGATCGGGTCGAGGGAAAGTGCCGTACAAGCAAGGCGAAACAGCGGTGTGACCTCACCGCCGACGATCTTGCCGCGGCTCTTGGCACCACCTCCGAGGCCCGACCAACGGCGCTCGCCACATCCTCCTTCTGCCGCGCCAGGTGATCGGATTGCCCGCAAGGGCATCCTCGCCCTGCGTGCGGCGCGGCGGATTGCGGCAGTTCACCCGACGCTAGAGCGTTTTCGCCTTTCGTAGAAGCATGGCCGTGAGGTAGTCGACGCATTCGTTTGGCGGCACGGCGGCGGGGAGGCGGCCGGTGGCCTGTCAGAGTTCGTCCTCGGTGTGCCCGCGGCCTTGTGCAAGAGCGCCTTGAGGCTTGGCGAACAGCTGCTCGACTCGCCGGAGTCAGCCCGGCCGCTGCTCGGATCTTGGTCGAAGCGAATGCGACCAGCACTTTCAGTCCGCAGGTGTCTCCCCCCGCAGTTCCGAGCGGAGCAGAACGATTTCCCGCCTCAGCGCTGCCAGTTCCGCGGATCCGGCCACGTCGCCGTCATCCGCCTGCGCCTCCCGACCGATCAGGAAGGTCGCGAAGCTGGCGGTGATGTAGCCGAAGATGGCAAGGCCGTAGAGTGACAGGAGCAGCGCCAGCAGCCGTCCCTCCGCAGTCTCCGGCCAGAAGTCCGAGCCCATCGTGGTCACCAGCATTGCGGTCCACCAGAGCGCGTCGCCGTAATTGGTGAAGCCGCCCTCCACCTCGCGCGCCGGTTCGAACGCGAGCATTCCGCCGGCGCCGAGAAGGACGATGAGCGAGGTCGCGACGAGGACATAGCCCAGGCCCCTGCGGGCGAAACTCCTGCGCAGAGCGTTCAGTCCGCGGTTGGCCGTGCCGACGATGCGGACCAAGCGCAGGCCCCGCGCCAGCCTCAGGAAGCGCAGGGCGTAGAGGAAACGCAAAGCCGGTGCGATCAACGCGATGATCGTGATCGGGTTGCGGCGCACGAAGGACCATTTGCGCGGCGCGAGCGCGAAGCGGAGGATGAACTCCACCACGAAGACGATCCAGATGATCGTGCCCAGCAGTTCGAAGACGCCGGACGTCGCCCAGACGAGTTCGACGAGAACGAGGCTCAGCCAGAGGAAGGAAAGGAAGAGCATGGGCCGCTCCAGCCATTCCTCCAGCTGCAACAGTACCTGCCAGCGCTCTTCTTCCTGAAGCTCATCCCGCTCGAGTTCCGACTGTTCCCCCATAGCGCGCTCCCTTCTGCTCCGCGATCGCGGAGGTACGCCGACATCGTCACATGGGGTGCCGGGGCTCGCCATTCCCGTCACTGGTCGCAACGTCGAACCCGGAGCGGATCCGAATCCCGCACAAGCCTCTGCAACCGCGCCGCTTTTCGCACGGGTTTGAACCCTCGTGCTTCCGGGGATCCGGGCAGGGGCGCTGGAAACCGTAGAAGGCATGGCCGGTCCGCCACCGGAGCCTCGAGTGCGGCAGGCGGCGGCAGGGAAATGGTGGCCCGGCTCGACTAGTCTAGATACTACAAGACGTTTTTTGCAGTGTTGCTGCCGAGACGAAACGGTCGGCGCGGCGCGAAATGCAGGTTATCAGCGACCGCGCGCGGATCGTGGTCTGAGGCCCGTGGAGTCGGTGCCGGCATGACGCATCTCGCTGGTCGCAATTAATATTGTCGAGCCACAGTGACGCGCCAGGAAAACGCTCTAGACTAGTTCGCCAGGGGCTCGATCGCGACTGCGAGCGGTTCAGCGGCGGACGCTACCGCGCGGCAGGTCGGCAGCGCGAGTAAGCGGTTGCCGAGCATCTCGGCCAGCCTCAGCCCCTTCGGCTGCCGCCCGTCCAGGATCCATTCAACGATGTCCGGTGCCAGGCAGGTGAGCGGCAGGAGCCGGCAGACGTAGGCATCCGTGACGCCTCCTGCCCTGCGAGGTCGGTGATGGACTTTGCGCGCCCGCTCTCGATCCGCCGCCGCCAGCGGTGCGCACGGACGAGCGCCTTGACCAGAGTCTCGTCGCTGCGCGGCTTGAGCGTCGGCGAAGAGGCCCTCAGCTCTCCGGCGTCGAAATCGGGTTCGAGCTCGTTGGACCTGGTGTATTTTTGCAGAGCGCCAGGAGGGTGCTGCGATGGACGACCACAGGCAGAAGTTCGAGCATCGGAGGCGGAATCTCAACTTGGCGGTGGCGCTTGTCTCCGTCGCCGGTGTGATTG
>DASUTC010000028.1 GCA_036374795.1 Herpetosiphonaceae bacterium | reverse complement strand
GGCCACCTGGCTGGGCTGATGAAGCAAGCATGGCCGAAGATCCTGCTGCATGGGCTGGACGATCGCCGCCGGGTTGGCATTCAAGAAGAAATGATCGCCTGCTACCATCCGCAGCGAAAAGGTCTTGCTCGTCTGGGCGGCCCACTGAGCCACATTCTCCTGCCGGACTCTTGGGTCTTGAAGACCGCCGAATGCTGAGATCGGCACGTCCAGTGGAGCTTCCTCGGTATACACATACCGCTCGTTCAGGGCCAGATCGGCGCGCAGAATCGGCAGGAGCATCTCCTGCAACTCAGGGTTGTGCAGGATCGCATCGGGCGTGCCGTTGAGCTGCCGCAGCTTATCGATGAACTCAGGCGTCGGCAGGTGGTAGATCGGCTCCTCGCCGTTGACAACCTGGGGCGCGCTGCGGGCAGAGACAAACAGATGCAGCAGATGGGGATTGCCCTGCCTGCGGAGCGCGCGCGCCAGCTCAAAGCTGATGAGCGCTCCCATGCTGTGACCAAAGAAGACAAACGGCATATCCAATGCTGGCGCGAGGGCGTTCAACAGCTCCGGTACGAGCGCGCCGATACTCGTAAACAATGGCTCGCGCATGCGGGTTTCCCGTCCGGGAAGCTGTACCGCGCAGACTTCAATCTGCGGTGGCAGCAGCGATGCCCATGTCCGAAAGACGGTCGCGCCGCCACCGGCGAATGGAAAACAAAACAGCCGCACGCTGGCGTCGGGATTCGGCTTGCTGCACACAATCCATTTGTTGATCGATCCGGCCATCATAACCTGCTTCCTTATGACACGTGATGCCTGTCAGTTTGTACTATGCGAAGACGGTGTTTCCTGGCTGGCCGTGGTGGCGTGGGGCGCTTCTGCCAGGATCGCGTCCTGGACCAGCGCATAGAGGTAGGCTGCAAAATGATCGAAGCAGGTGGTATCGCGCACCTGGGTGATCAGCAGATACTCCTCCTGCGTGAGCGTGATTTCGGGCAATCCTTGCTCAAGCGCGTGAGCCGGATCTGCAACTAAGGCATCTGCAAGCACGGGATTTGCCAGGGCGGCGCTGATGAGCTGCTGCAAACCAGAGAATTGACGATGCACAGATGATTCATTAAATAGCTTCAAGGAATTCATAGGACCTGAGCGGTAGGTAGCTGGTGTCAACGACGGTGTTGAGCTTGGAAGCCAGGGTCATCAGCGATCAGTGGGAGCATATCCCAGCCAAGCAGCAAGCTTACAGGCAGCGGGACGCGAAGAGCAGGTCTGCCTGATCCAGCGTAGGTCGGTCTTCCTTTTGACTGAGGGCGCTGCTTTGCATATCGGGCATTTCTTCTACAGAGAACATAGCAAGCTTCGGCTCAATACTCAATACCTTCCCACTCCTACCTCGATCCCTTATGCGCTCGCCCTCACTCCTACCTGGCTCAATGGTGCGTGAGGCATTCCTAAACAACGAATGGCTAGCCGGGAGTTGGAGCTCCTGGCTAGCCACGACGCGGGCAAGCGTCCGTCCTCGACGGACAATCCTTAATTTGCCAAGAGCATCTGATACATGCGCTCAGGTTCTGAGCGGGGATCAAGCCCGATGCCCAGCTCGGCATCAAGGATCTGGCGCAGCGTGCGATATTGCTCAATCGCCAGGGCAGGCCATTGCAGGGCAATATGGCAGCGCATAATCCCGGCATGTGCGGCGATATTGGTTGTATCACGTGTCACAAGCTGCCGGAACAGATCGAGCGCCCTCGCCAAGCTGCCTGTCTCTTCGCTCCGCTCTGCCGCTTGACGCAGCGCTTCACGGTAGCGAAGTTCAAGCCGGGAACGCATGTTACAGCTCCAAGATGTCTGAACGCTTGGCAGGAAGACGCCGTGATATAAATCTAGGGCTTTCAAGATCGTCTGCATCTGATTCTGCTCGGCGATCGATGTGTTAAGCAGCTGCTCGAAACACTCGGCATCCACTTCCACGCGCAGAACGGATCGGTCAAGGCAGTACGTATCTCGATTGATGGTGATGATCGCGCCTGGTGGCAGCACCGCGCGCAGGCGATAGATCACGCGATTGAGCGCGTTGGGATCATCAGGACACTCCTCGGTACACCAGATCGCACGGTAGAGATCCGTCCGCGACGCGCCCTGAGGATGGGTGATGAGGTACGCGAGCAGCTCGCGGGCACGGCCCGATCCCAGAGTAATCGACTTGTCATCAATCCAGACGCGATCCCCTCCCAGATAGTTCGCGCGGAGCGCCGGCTGATGCTCAGGTCGACGTCGGCTCGATATGACCGTCTGCTCAGGTGCCATGGTCGATGGATCGTCGTAAGAGCGCATAGGCGGCAGCGGCATGTGTTCCAGCGCTTCCGCAACCTGCGTCAACCGATGCGACTCATGCAGCCAGGGCTGGATGCGCGTAAACCAGGGCTGGAGCTGCAAAAGCCGTGGCAGCATGAGTCGAGCATGGATCACCGCAATGCTGTCAGATCCAATCTGATCACACTGAGCGGCTGCGTGATGGAGCGCCGCAAGGATTGCCTGATCATCGGGCGTGCTCATCAGGCTATGCAGCCAGGCTTGAATCATACAGGCCTGGGCTTGATCGCGGCGTAACCCGGAGCTTGCGTACAGACTCAAGGCTTGCTGGGCTAATTCCAATCCGTGGATTGGATCGCCGGTCCCGCCAGCAATCTGCGCCTTGAGCAGCAGGATTGCCGCCTGGTGTGCCTGCGCCGATGCAGGCGGCAGTTGAGCTAATGCCTGGGCAGCCCGATCGTACTGCTGCTGTTGGATCAGTAGCCGGATCTGGGCTAGCGCCACCTGGGTCGACGTGAAAGTGGTCCCGCCAGCCTGAGCCGCACAGCGATACACGGTAGTTGCGTTGTGCGACAGCCCAAGATCCGCGTAGATATCGCCAAGCGTCAAAAGCACGGCAGCTTCATACTGCGAGATTGTGGCAGCCTGGGCATCACCTAATGCCTGGCTCGCGGTTGTGAATGCATCATGGTAACGGCCCATAGAGATCTGATTCAGGGCCAGGCTATTACGGGCGAGCGCGCGTCGTCCAATGTTGTCAAGGGTGGACCAGTAGGCCTCTGCTTGTCGGATCACGACCTCGGCAGCACGCAGATCGCCATGTACGTGATAGCAGGTGCCGAGCTCATGCAGCGTCAGCGCCGCCGCAGCGATCGAGCCGCGCGCCTGCTCTACCTCACACGCTTGCTTGAGGCTTGTGATCGCTTCGGTAA
>DASUTC010000027.1 GCA_036374795.1 Herpetosiphonaceae bacterium | reverse complement strand
GGGCTGCTGCGCGATCTGCGGCGCAGCGGTGTCGAGGCAGACCACGGACCCGGCGAAGGACAGCTTCGGCAGCAGGGCCGCATGCGTGAGCAGCACGGCGGGCTGGGCGTCGGCCAGCATGAACTGCAAGCGCTCCTGGGGATAGGCCGGATCGAGCGGCAGGTAGGCACCGCCCGCTTTGAGAATGCCGAGCAGCGCGACGAGGAGATCGAGCGAGCGCGGCAGTGCCACCGCCACGGGGCGATCGGGGCCGACGCCGTGCTCACGCAGCTCATGCGCAAGCTGATTGGCGCGCGCGTTCAGCTCGTGGTAGCGCAGCGTCGTGTCGCCGAAGCGCACGGCGATGGCGTCGGGCGTGCGCATCGCCTGCGCCTCGAAGAGCTGATGCAGGCAGCCCTGCGGATACGCGGCCTCGGTCGCGTTCCAGCCCACGATGAGCTGCTGGCGCTCGGCGTCGCTCAGCAGCGGCAGCCGGTCGATGCGCTGCTCCGGCTGTGCCACGATCCCCTCCAGCAGCCGCACATACTGCTGCCCTAGCCGCCCCATCGTCCCCGCGTCGAACAGATCCGTCCGATAGTGCAGTTCCCCCGCCACGCCCTGCCGCGTCTCGCTCAGCGTCAGCGTCAGATCGAACTTCGTCGTCGTGCGCGCCAGCTGGAGCGGCTCCACCGCCAGCTCCGGCACTCGCAGCGCCGGACGCGGCGTGTTCTGCAACACGAACATCACCTGGAACAGCGGCGTGCGGCTGGTATCACGCGCTGGCTGTAGCTGCTCCACCAGCAGCTCGAAGGGCAGATCTTGATGGGCGTAGGCGTCGAGACAGACCGCGCGCACCCGCTCCAGCAGCGCCGCGAAGCTCGGATTGCCCGCCAGATCGGTCCGCAGCACCAGCGTGTTGACAAAGAAGCCGATCAGCCCGTCCAGCTCCGGGCGCACCCGTCCGGCGATCGGCGTGCCGACCGCGATGTCGGTCTGCCCGCTGTAGCGCGCCAAGAGCGTCTGCCACGCCGCCAGCAGCGTCATGAACAGCGTCACGCCCGCCTGCTGGCTGAGCTGGTGCAGCGCCGCCGTCAGCGCGGCGGGCACCGCCACGCGCACCGCCGCCCCCGCCGCGCTCAGCAGCGGCGGACGCGGATAGTCGGTGGGCAGATCGAGCGGCGGCACGTCGGTAAGCTGCGTTTGCCAGTAGGCGCGCTGCCGATCGAGCACGGCGCCCTGCAACCACTGCCGCTGCCAGACGGCGTAGTCGGCGTACT
>DASUTC010000026.1 GCA_036374795.1 Herpetosiphonaceae bacterium | reverse complement strand
CCGATCTCGCCGAGCATCTGGTCGCGGTTCATGGTGACGCGCCGCCTGTTGAGGTACTCGTTCACGCCCTGCCAGAGCCGGAACTGCCGATCGACCAGCCAGTCGATGATCTGCTGGACGCGCTGCTCGATCTGCGCGGGCGTGTCGCGGATCACGTCGTCCTCGAACTCGGCCCGAATCCGATCGGGCTTCAGCAGGTCGAACATGCGCCCGATGCGTACCGTCTCGTCAAAGAAGCTCATGCCGCGCAATTCCATCTCGTGCAGCAGATTTTCGATCTCGGCGATGTGCAGATGGAACTCTTTCTGCAAGTCCTCGCGGTAGAGCTCGATCTGCTTCTCGATGTTGTCGATCGTGATGAAATCTTCGCGCAGCATGCCCAGGCGATCGTCGACCGCCGTGCGGTACTTGGTGGTGAGCGACTGAGCCACGCCCAGCGGGTTGAGCAGCTTGAGCCGAATACGCTGCTCTTCGTCGAGCGTATCGGTGATGTAGCGCTCGATCGCCTCGAAGCGGCTCTGCTCCCAGCGCTGGTCGGTCGCGCCGTCGCCGTTGGAGGCGGCGCTCTGCTTGGTCTGCTGCGCCAGCCGCGCCGAGAGCGGGAAGACCTCCGGCTGGAGCCCAAGCAGCGGCATGGCGTTGTCGCGCACGAACTGCACTACCGTCTCGATCTCCTGCGGCTGCAAGATGTCGACCTTGTTGATCACCAGGACGATCTTCTTGCCCCACTCGCGGATCTGTTCGAGGAAGGCGCGCTCGGACTCGGTGAACGGGCGATCGGCGGAGGTGACGAAGAGCACCAGATCGGAGCGCGGGATGAAATCGCGCGTCAGCTCCTCGTGGCGGCGGATCACGGCGTTGGTGCCGGGCGTGTCCACGATGTGGATCTCGCGCAGCACATCTGCCGGGTAGAGGATCTCAAGCACAAACTCTTCGCGCAGCCGCTCGGCAGCCTCCGGCCCGTACTTGAGAATGTTGATGCGGTCAGTCGTCGGTGTGACGCCCTCGCGCAGCACGATCTCGCCGATCAGCGCATTGATGAACGACGACTTGCCGGAATTGAACTCGCCCGCCACCACGAGCAGAAACAGCTCATCAAGATGCACGATCGCTTCGTCGAGGGTACGCTGATCGGAGGGCATGGTATCGACGAAGCCGCTCAGCGCCTCGCGCAGCCGGTTCAATAGCTCTCGTTCTTGCGCTAACAGCGCTTCCTGGCGCTCGCCCAGCATCTTTTTGCGTCCCAACAATCCGCGCACGTCTGTTCTCCCGTACAATTGATGTTGTTAACTGATGTATAGCAAAACCGGGGCCGTGCTGTCTAGTGCTATTTTAGGTCTGTCCAGCGCCGAAAGCTCTCTTTCCGTCCCACCAGCTCGGCGATCGTCTTGCCCGGATTTTTGCGAAAGAAGAGGCCGTGCTGTGTGCGGTGCGCATCCAGCGCCGCGATCTTCTGCGGCAGCCAGGGCGTCACATCCAGCACGATGTCGGCGGGATCGTCGCGGTTGATGTGGTGCGGCTTTTCGGGATCGGCATACGCTCCGCTCCAGGTCAGCACCTCGGCTGGTCGCCACGGCATGAGCAGGCGCAGCGCGGCAAAGACCGAGTGGTGCGTGAAGATATGCTGCGGATGGCCGTACTCTCCATTCGAGCCGTGCGTCAGCACTACGTCCGGTCGCAGCCCCGCCATGATCTCGGCAATCGCCGCGCTGAACTCTTCGAGCGTTGCGTCGATGTGGTGGAGCGTGTCATCCTCCCCGACGAGCGGATCGCAGAACGGTAAGAAGTACACATCACGCGCGCCAAGCGCTGCGGCTGCCGCCCGCGCCTCGCGCTCGCGCACGCTGCCAAGCGCATCGCGGGTACACAGCGGCGGCTCGCCCGTCTCGCCGCCCTCGCCGCGCGTCGTCAGCAAGATCGAGACGGCGTGGCCCTCCGAGGCGTATTTGGCGATCATGCCGCCACAGAACGCGCTTTCATCGTCGGGATGCGCGGCAACGACCAGCACTTGCATGTTAGCTCCTGTTTCAAGTTCAAAGTTTCAAGGCCCTCACCCC
Source organism: Herpetosiphonaceae bacterium (assembly GCA_036374795.1). NCBI lineage: Bacteria > Bacillati > Chloroflexota > Chloroflexia > Herpetosiphonales > Herpetosiphonaceae > Herpetosiphonaceae bacterium. The sequence goes on along the minus strand of DASUTC010000026.1, from coordinate 1,680 downwards.
GCTTCGCTGCGCTCAGCACCCCGCTCCCATTCCGATCGGAGAGGGGGAGGACAGTGTGGGGAATACCCGCGCCGGGTGCCCTCCGGGCATCGCCCCCGCCCCACGATCAGGCGGGCTTCCGCCTTCGCGGCCTTCAGCACAGGAGCGGGGCAGGTGGTTCTCGTTTTGTTCTTTGTTCGCCCAGAGGGCACCCGGTTCTTGGTTCTTTGTTCTTCTATCGTACCAGATCTCGCAGATCGAAGACCGGACCGGCGCTGCACACGAGCCGCCGCCCCTGTTTCGCCTCGATGCCGCACACGCCGCACACGCCGACGCAGCAGACCAGCCGCGCATCAGCCGGATCGAGCAGCGCGGCCTGAGCAAACTCGCGCGGCCATTGCAGCCGCACGCTCCGCACGCGCTGCGCCGCCTGGGGCAGATCGGCGCTGGGCAGCGCGAGCGCCAGGAGATCGGCCCAGCGCAGCAGTTGCTCGTCGAGCAGCGCAAGCGCCGCAGCAGCCGGATCAGGGCCGTGTGTGATGTTATACTCGGCGGCGGCTGGCAGCAGAAACGGCGGCGGAGCGCTCGTACCCGCGTCCGTTGAATCGTCTGAATCCTTGTCGCGCGCGCCGAGCACAACGCTGACCGCCAGGCCGCGCCCGACGGCATCGTGAGCCAGCCCGAAGAGCGCGGGCGCTTGCGCCGTCGTGCCGAGCAGCGCGAGCGTCCGAACGGATGCGCCGAGCTTCCAGCCATGACCGAGCGGCCCCAGGATGTCGAGCGCCGCGCCGCGTGGCTGGCTATTCAGAAACCAGTGGGCTGGATCGGTGTCGGGAACAAGCAGCGTGCAGGTGGCGACCTGTCGATCGGCTGCTGCGACGAACAGCGGTTGCCGCAGCAGCGGATCGTAGCTGCCGACGCTGGCACAGCGCAGCGCGATGAGCTGGCCCGCCTGCACGGCGGCAAGCTGCGCGGAGCCGAGCGTAAACGCGGCCCAGCGCTCAAAGCGCCGCTGATCGAGCAATATTGCCGTATGTTCGTGCATCGTTTCGAGTTCAAAGTGACGAGTTTCAAGTTCAAAGTTCAAAGTTTCAAGTTGAGGCCCTCACCCCCCGGTGCTGGCGCGCCACCCCCTCTCCAGGCCGGGTGCCAGCCCCAAAGGGTACCCCGGCATGGCACCCCCGTAGGAGAAGGGAAAGAATTGGACGGGGACGCCCCCACACCCCCGGCCTGACGGCTCTCTTCCGCCGCGCGATTATAGCATAGGTCCCAGCCGCCAACCCGTGGCACGCCGCGTGCTGCTATCGCTCGGTTCTAGGTGGGGTACTCGTAAGCGGGCTGGTAAAACTGGTAAAATCATGCTTGACATTGGGAGCCGTACATGGTAAACTGCGCGTTTGCGAAAACCATATTATAATTGATGCGTAATACAGAGTGTAATCACCCTGTTGGTTTACAAGTTGTCTCGTCGCGCCGGAAGGCGCACTTTTTGTCACTAGGAGAGGGAGCATAAATTGACCGGGTCCAGAGGCACCCCGCCGATGGAAGGGTCTTTTTGTGTTTCCTGGTGTGCTGAGGAGTGCAGTCCATGCCACCATTGACCGAAACGGTCGTCTTGCAGCCGCTGATCGCTGTTGGCGAAGATCCGATGGATGGCGCGAGGCCGCGCCGCCCAGAGCGCCGTAGCTACGCTCGCATCCA
>DASUTC010000025.1 GCA_036374795.1 Herpetosiphonaceae bacterium | reverse complement strand
CGGGCAGCCAGCCCCTCCCACAGGCAGCACCACACAGAGTCCTGCGGCATCAGCGGAGCCGAGCGCCGCCGCATCACCATCAGAGAGCGCGGCAGCCGCGCCGTCGGGGAGCGCCGCTGCCGCTCCGGCGGGACCGGTCACGCTGACCGATAACAAGGTGGTCCTGGCGGTGCTGAACGATCAGTCTGGAGTCTATGCCCAGTTGTCGGGCAATAACTCCGTCGAGGCCGTCAAGATGGCGGTCGAGGACTTCAAGGCCAAGTACGGCGAGAGCGCGCTGGGCGGTCCGATCGAGGTGATCAGCGCCGACCACCAGAATAAGCCCGATCTGGCGAACTCCAAAGCGCAGGAGATGTACGATCGCAGCGCCGCCGACGTGATTCTGGACGTGCCGACCTCCTCTGCCGCGCTGGCGGTGGCGAACGTCGCCAAGGAGAAGAAGCGGCTGCACATCAACATCACCGCCGCGACGACCGCCCTCACCGGCGATCAGTGCAATAAGTACACCTTCCACTACGCCTACGACACCTACATGCTGGCGAACGGCACCGGCGCGGTTGTCACCAAAGATGTCGGCAAGAACTGGTACATCATGTATCCTGACTATGCCTTCGGGCAGGACATGGAGAAGAGCTTCCGCAGCGCGATCGAGGGTAACGGCGGCAAGGTGATCCAGAGCGATGCGACGCCGTTTCCCAACGATGACTTCTCGACGTTTCTGCTGAAAGCGCCCTCGCTCAATCCCAAGCCGGAGGTGCTGGGCACCATGCAGGCCGGTAACGATCTGGTCAACGTGGTCAAGCAGTTCAACGAGTTCGGCTTGCGCAATCAGGGCGTGACGCTGGCCGTGGGCCTGATGTTCATCACCGATATTCATGCACTGGGCGCGGATGCCTTCAACGGCACGATCTATACCGATGCCTGGTACTGGAATATGGACAAAGAGGCGCGTGACTGGGCCGACCGATTCCAGCAGCGGACGCAGAGCCGCCCCTCGTTTGCGCACGCAGGCAACTACTCGGCGGCGATGCAGTACCTTGAGGCGATCCGCCGCGCAGGCTCCGACAGCGCCGACGATGTGGTCAAGCAGTTGGAAGGCTTCTCATTCAACGATTTCTTCGCCCGCAACGCAACCATTCGGGCTGAGGATCACCGCGTGATCCACGACGTGTACCTGGCGCAGGTCAAGCCCGCCGCCGAGGTCACGGAAGACTGGGATTACGTGAAGATCTTGCGGACGATCCCGGCTGCCGAGGCGTTCAAGCCCGTGTCGGAGACGACCTGCAAGATGCAGTAGTCGTTCGGGATGAGCATTGTGTGAGACGTGATGCGCCTCGCAGCGGGCGCATCACGTTTCACGCCATCTATCGCGAGGTAAGCGGCGACGTATGAGCTATTTCTTCCAACAAACCTTCAACGGGCTGGTGACTGGCAGCTTCTACGCGCTGCTCTCGCTGGGTCTGGCGGTGATCTTCGGTATGCTGGGAGTGGTCAACTTCGCGCACGGTGCCTTCTACATGCTGGGCGCGTTCGGCGCGTACTTTCTGCTGCAAGAGGCCGCGATCGGGTTCTGGTGGGCGCTGCTGCTGGCTCCGCTCGGCGTGGGAATCCTGGGCATGATTCTGGAGCGGCTGCTGTTTCGGCGGCTGTACCGGCTGGACCCGCTCTATAATTTTCTGCTGGCCTTTGGTCTGACGCTGATGCTGCAAGACGCGATGCGGCTGCGCTACGGGGTGCAGGGCCAGCCCTACGGCACGCCCGACGCGCTCAAAGGGGCGGTGAACCTTGGCCTCTTCGCCTACCCCACCTATCGCCTGTTCACGATCGTATTTGCCATCGCGATCTGCGTGGTGGTCTGGTATGTGATCACGCGCACGCGGGTTGGTATGATTGTGCGCGCCGCCACCGAAAAGCCCGATCTGACGCGCGCGCTCGGCATCAATGTGGATCGCTGGGTAACACCCGTCTTCGGCTTCGGGATCGCGCTGGCCGCGCTGGCAGGCGTGCTGGCCGCGCCGATGCGCAACGTATCGCCGCTGATGGGCTCCGATCTGATCATCGTCGTCTTTGCGGTCGTGGTGATCGGCGGGCTAGGCTCGATCTTCGGCGCGGTGCTGGCCGGTTTCTTGATCGGCATCATCACCACGCTGGGCGCGGTCTTCTACCCGTCGCTGGCGAATACGCTCGTCTTCATCCTGATGGCGGTGGTCCTGCTCTGGCGGCCAGCCGGACTGTTTGGTAATCCGGAGGGAACATGAGCAATCGGGCGATGCAGCGTAGCCTGCTGGGAGCGGCGCTGATCTTTGTGCTGGCGCTGCCTCAGCTTGTGTATCCGATCCTGGCGCTGGATATTCTGCTCTGGGGCCTTTTCGCGCTGGCGCTGAATCTGCTGCTGGGCTACGGCGGCCTCCTGTCGTTCGGGCACGCCGCGTTCTGGGGCAGCGCGGCCTATGCCGCCGGGATCGCCGCCAAGCAGTGGGGCCTCCCGTTTCCGCTGGCAGCGCTGAGCGGGATGGTCGTGGCGGTGCTGCTGGCGCTGCCGATCGGCTATCTTTCGATCCGCCGCACCGGGATCTATTTCTCGATGGTGACGCTCGCGTTTGCCCAGATGATCTTCTACATCGTCAATCAGTGGCGCGGTGTCACCGGCGGCGAGAATGGGCTGCAAGGTATTCCGCGCACCCTGTGGGGCCTCAACCTCTCTGACCCGACGATCTTCTACTATGCGGTGCTGCCGCTGGTGCTGCTGGGCTTTTGGCTCACCTTCCGCGTGGTGCATTCGCCGTTCGGCCATGTGCTGGTGGCGATTCGGGACAACGAGGCGCGCGCCAGGGCGCTGGGCTACCCCACCGACCGCTACAAGCTGATTGTTTTTCTGATCTCGGCGGGCCTCTCCGGGCTGGCCGGTGGACTCTTTGCGCTGGGACACGGCTTTACCGCGCTTGAGGTCGTTCACTGGACTACATCGGGCACGGTGGTGATGATGACTATTTTGGGCGGCATCGGCACGCTGTGGGGCGGCATCGTGGGAGCGGCGCTGGTGCTGCTGCTGCGCGACTGGCTTTCCAACTGGACGGACGCCTGGGGTGTGATCACGGGGGCGATCTTTGTGCTGGTGGTGCTGAGCTTTCGTCGTGGGATCTGGGGCACGCTGCTGCAACGCACCGCAGGTCGGGAGCAGCGGTCCTGACGCGCCGCTCTCGGCTTTCGACACGTAGACACCACCGTCCTGGTTGCGGGCGGTGGTGTGCTTTGCAGGGCGGTTTCAGGTCGGACGAAGGGCGCGGCTACGGTGTTTCTTCCTCGCCCGTGGGCTCTCTGCCGGTCTTCAGCGCGGCCCAGTTATACTGCTCGTTGACCGAGAAAAAGACCGGCTCCTCGTTCCGCAGAATGTCGAGCGTGACATGCAGCTTTTCGAGGGGCATGAAAGCGTTGATGATGCCGTTGGGCCACACGACGAACCGCTGCGCGCCCGCGTAGTCTTTGATGAATTCGATGTATCCGCGATAGACATTGGTGTCGTCATTTATGTACACTCGTACGGGCTGGCCCGATCCCGCGAACTCCATCACCTCATACGTGCCGACAGTAAACGTAATCATCGTAGTCTCCTTGCTTGAAGTGCTGCCAAGTGCTCGTACTCACATGCTGGTTATACACAACGTCGAACAGATCCACTATACGAGAAAGGGAACATCCGTAAGAAAATCTATCACTCTCCTTCGTTGAGGAGTTGCAACACACGAGAAGCTGCTAATGGGCGGGTTTTTGGGGAAAATTCCGTTGGTGATCTTGTATGCTTTCCTTAATCGCTCAGCGGGTCATCGGTAGCGCTGACCCGTGGCGGCTTGATTGCGCCACTGGCGGTGCCAGACGCCAGGATGATGATCACGCACCTGCTGCCGTAGCGCCTGCTGCGATCATCGCAACACCATCACTTGGCTTCTCCACTGCCAGGCCTCATCTCTTTCAAAGGAAAACACCTGTTCGACAAGCGGCGCACGGTCTGCTACACTTAACCAAGCAAAGAACCAAGAACTAAGGAACCGAGAACTCGAAGCTCGGAACTCAGAACCAAGTGATAGAAACTGGATCGGTGAGTATGCGGGCGATAGAACAGCCAGCGCGGAAACGGGCAAAACAGCCGCCATCGCGGTGGGCTGTGCTCAACCATTGGAGCCAGCAGGCGCTGCATATCCTCGTCGGCGTCGGGCGGCTCTGCACGCCGTCGGCGCGGGGCGTGTACCATCCACAATCATGGAGCCCGGTCGTGCTGGGTGTGGCGCTGCCCGCCGGAACCGATGTCGACGTGCTGGAGCGTCGGCTGTGGTGGCGGGGCCTGGGCCTGATCGAGCGCGATGGGCGGGTGATCGCGGGAGCGGACATTACGGCTGCCGTACAGCAGCGCCGGGTGCGGCAGGCTCGCGCGTTCGTCACGCGCCAACTGCGCGATGCCGGGGTGCGGGGTCAAGTAGCGCGCTGGGAATTACGCCGACGGTAAGATAGGATCTTCCCTGCCCACACTATCCCGGATCGCCGCTTGACAGCAAGCCGGACACGCCCTATCGTATCCTGCGCGACCGAGGTGTGTTGGCGGAGGTGCTATGGCGCGCGAGTTTGCGGTGATCGGGTTGGGGCGCTTTGGGACGGGCGTGGCGCTGGGCCTGGCCGAGGCAGGCTGTACCGTCGTCGGTGTCGACGCCGATCAGGAGATCGTTCAGGAGCTAGCCGATCAGCTGACCGACGTAGTGAGAGCCGATGCCTGCGATGACCAGGCGCTGCGGCTGCTGGGCATCAGCGACTTCGACGGCGTGGTTGTGGCGATCGGCGATCTCGAAAGCAGCCTGCTGGCAACCCTGGCGCTCAAGCATCTCAACGTGCGCCACATCGTCGCCAAGGCGCTCACCCGGCGGCAGGCCGAGATCCTGCTCAAGATCGGCGCGGACGAGGTGGTGCTGCCGGAGCAGGAGGCGGGCGAGCGGCTGGCCGCGCATCTGCTCGCGCCTGGGATCAGCCAGGTGATACGCGATCAGACCGGCGTATCGGCGGGCGAGCGGCTGGTACACGATGCGTGGGTTGGGCAGACGATCGGCCAGCTCGATATTCGCCGCAAGCATGGCACGCTGGTGATCGCGATCCGGCGCGGCACCGATCTGGTCGTCGCGCCGGGTGCCGACGACCGGCTGGAGTTTGGCGATCATCTGATCGTCGTCGGCACCGACGAGCGGCTGCGCGCGTTTGGCGTCCAGCAATCTCCCAGGCGCGCATGAATGCTCGCTCGCTCGCCCGGCATGTGCCGCGCCCTGCGGTACGCCTGATCCTGGGCCTACTGGTCTTGATCGGCAGCGGCACGGCCCTGCTGGCGCTGCCGTGGTCGGGCGCGCGCCGTCCGCTGACGCTGAGCGAGGCGGCCTTCACCGCTGTCTCGGCGCTGACCACCACCGGGCTATCGGTGATCCAGCCGAGCCGCGATCTGACGCTCTTCGGTCAGCTTGTGCTGCTGGTGCTGATGCAGCTCGGCGCGATCGGCTTCGTCGTGCTGGCAGTCACGGTCTTCCGCCTGCTGGGACGGCGCATCACCTTTGCCGAGCGCGTGGCGCTGCGCGACTCGCTGGGCGTGGTCGATCTGTGGGCGATCGTCCAGCTGGCGCGGCGAGTGCTGCTGGGCGTGCTGGCGATCGAGGCGCTGGGCACGCTGCTGCTGTGGTCGAGCTGGGCCGGTCGCTTCGGCGCTGGACGCGCGTTCTTCCTGGCGTTGTTTCACAGTGTCTCGGCATTCTGTAATGCCAGCTTCGATCTGTTTGGCGGCGGCGTGGGCGTGGCGACCAATCCGTTTCCCAACGACTGGTACACGCTGCTGGTGATCGCACTGCTGATCGCGCTGGGCAGTATCGGCATTCCGGTGATCGCCGACGTGCTGAACTGGCGGACGCATCCCAAGTTCACGCTGCATACCAAGCTGACGCTGAGCCTCTGGACGATTCTGACCGTGGCGGGCACCGCGCTGGTCGTGATCAGCGAAAGCCAGGGCGACACCGCCTTCTCGTCCGAGCCGCCGATGCATCGGCTGCTGCTGGCGCTATTTCACGTGATCGCCAGCCGCACATCGGGCTTCAACGTGCAGCCGATCGAGTCGCTGGCTCCCGCGAGCGTGCTGACGCTGCTGGCGCTGATGTTCATCGGCGGCTCTCCGGCTTCCACGGCGGGCGGCATCACCACGGGCACCTTTGGCGTGCTGATGCTGGCGGCGGTGGCCTACGTGCGCGGCGCCGACGAGATTCGCATCGGCAGGCGGGCGATCTCACGCGACTCGATCCACAAGGCGGTCGCGATCCTGTTCGTCTCGACGGCGGTCGTCGGTTCGGGCGCATGGCTGCTGATGGTGACGCAGGGCGCGGCGCTCGAGGCTGCGCTCTTCGAGGCGGTATCGGCGTTTGCTACCTGCGGATTTAGCCTGGGCCTGACCGGCAGCCTCGACGGATTTGGGCGGCTGGTCGTCGCGCTGCTGATGATCTGGGGCCGTCTGGGGCCGCTCACGATCGTCGTGGCGATGGCGCGCACGCAGCGTCCCTCGCCGATCAGCTATCCTGAGGAGCGTATTTTAGTAGGCTAGGCGAAGCGATGGATCTCCCCGCACAGCTCGATCGCGCGCTCCGCTGCTGCGGCTTTCCGCCGCTCCAGTCGCCGTCGTCGTACCGTCAGGTCGGCGCGGGCGCGTGGCACGATGCCTATCTGGTGACACTTGCCGACGGCGAGCAGCTCGTGATTCGCTTGCGCAAACAGGTGATCTACGGGCGGCAGGAAGCCTTCGACGCCCAGGCGCTCCACGAAGAGTACGCGCCGGTCGGGGTGTACTATGCTCAGGCGCATAGGTGCCGTCCCGGCGTCTGCCCGGCGATCTACACGTATCATATCGCGCCCGATCTGATCTGCACGATCGAGTCGTACGCGGGCGCGTCGATCGATCTGTCGTCGCTCACGACCGGCGCTGCCCTGGCCTATGGTCGGCGGGTAGGCGATTTCTTTCGCGCGATGCACGCGATCGATCCGGCCCTCGACGGCTTCGGCCTGCTTGGCTGGCGCGATGGACGAGTGGCAGGTCAGGAGCAGGGCGATCGAGCGGCGATCAGACAGGCCGAGGTTCTTCGTATACAAGAGCAGTTGGAGCGCGTGCTCGCATCCGACCTCCACTTCGACCGCGCCAGAGTGCGGCGCGCGGTCGAGCACGCGCTGGAATGGCGCGGAGGGTTCGACGAGCCGATCGCGCTGGTGAACCGCGATATTACGCCCGAAAACCTGCTGATCAAGGCCGATGGCGCGCTGGGGCTGGTCGATCCCGTGCCGCTGCTGCATCGCCCGACGCGCTACGCGAGCTGGTTTCGGTTCTGCTATACCTTCTTGCTGCCAGCGCTCGGCGACGCGCCCCGCTACGCGCGGCACGAGTTCAAGCGTCATGCGGCGATTATGGCCGCGATTGCCGAGGGCTATACCGCTGGCTACACTCAGGGCGATCCCGCGCTGCGCCACGCGCTCGATATGGAGGAGCGGCTCTGGCTGCTGGGATCGACACACGATAACTATCAATTGCTGAACTCCGCGATCAGCGAAGAGCAGCGGCTGCGTACCGGCGGCAAAGCTGCCATCTCGACGAGTCTACAGCTTGGTCTGCGCAAGCTCGAACAGGCGCGCCTCGACTAAGTCACATCAGGAGCCTATCATGGAAGCACTTGTTATCGGCTGCGGCGTGAGCGGTCTATCCACGGCGATCTGTCTGCAAGAGGCAGGCTGGCGTGTCAAGATCTGGACCGCTGCACTGCCGCCCGATACGACCTCAAGCGTCGCCGCCGCGATCTGGTATCCATACAAGGCCTATCCTGAAGATCGGGTGCTGCAATGGGGTGGCCTGACCTATGCCGTGTTCCAGACGTTTGCGCGCAACTCGGCAACTGGCGTCCAGATGCGCGAGAACATCGAGGTGTCGCGCACGCCGCTGCCCGATCCCTGGTGGCGCGACGTGGTGCCTGATCTGCGGCGGTGCGTGCCTGAGGAGCTGCCGCCCGGCTACGTCGACGGCCTGATGTTTACGACGCCGGTGATTGAAATGCCGGTCTATCTGCGCTATCTCATGGATCGCTTTACGCTGGGCGGTGGAACGATTGATCTGCGGATGGTGCATACGCTCTCCGAGGCCACAGGGATCTATCCCGTTGTATTCAACTGCACCGGCCTCGGCTCGTACTCGCTGGTCCACGACACACAGCTCGTGCCGATTCGCGGCCAGATCGTGCGCGTAGAGAATCCCGGCATCGAGCGCACCTGGCTCGACGAGGACAATCCCGAAGGTATTACCTACATCGTGCCGCGCACGAAGGATTGCATTCTGGGCGGTACGGCGGTGGACGGCGTGTGGGATATGCAGCCAGATCCGGCGGTGGCGGCGGCGATTGTGCGACGGTGCGCGGCGCTTGAGCCGCGTCTCGCCGACGCGCCGATTCTGGAGCATAAGGTTGGCCTGCGCCCTGGTCGCCCGGCGATTCGGCTGGAGCGCGAGGATTTTCCGAACGGCACCTGCTGTATCCATAACTACGGTCACGGCGGCGCAGGCGTCACGCTATCGTGGGGCTGTGCGGCAGAGGCCGTGCAGCTTATCGGATCGTCGCAGCTCTCGCCGGGCCAATGAGCGCCGGTCGATGTAGGGCACGCGCTATAGCGCCTGTCAGCTTGATTGAGCCATCGACGATTCGGAGGGGCACGCCAGCGACGTGCCCTGCCGCCGCGCTGGATGGGCGCGTGCTACTGCGACCACTCCGTCGGGACGCGATCCCAGCGGTGCGCGCGTAGCTGTTCGAGCAGCTCGGCGGGCAATCGCTTGCGGTCGCTGGCGGCGATGTTGGAGCGGACATGGTTGAGCTTGCGCATGCCCGGAATAATCGTGCTGACAGTCGGGTTGCTCAAGATAAAGCGCAGCGCGAACTCCGGCATGGTCATGCCTGCGGGGATCAGCGGCTTGAGCGCATCGGCCCGATCGACGCTGGCCGCGAGGTTTTCGGGCACGAAGTAGCTGTTGCGCCAGTCGCCCTCAGGCCAGCGCGCCTCTTTGGTCAGGGTGCCTGTCAGCGAGCCCTCATCGAAGGGCACGCGCGCGATCACGGCGATTTGCAGTTGATCGCAGAGCGGGAATAGCTCGTCCTCAGGCGCTTGGTCGAAGATGTTGTAGATCACCTGCACCGCGTCGATCATGCCGGTGCGCAGTGTATCGAGGGCGTTCCACGGCTCCCAGCGGTTGATGCTGATGCCGATGCCGCCGATCAGCCCCTCGTGCTTGAGGTCTTCCACCGTGCGCTGCCAGCGATCATCCTGCGACCAGGCATCCTCCCAGACGTGGAACTGCATCAGGTCGATGCGACCGACGCCCAGGTTGGTCAGGCTTTTCTCGGTGTACTCCCGAATATGATCGGGCGGGAATGTTTCGGCCAGCTTGAAGCCGCGCCGCGAGGGCCAGATAAAGTTCTTGGGCGGGATCTTGGTGGCGATGTACAGCCGCTTGTCGGGGTGGCTGCTGACAAGCTCGCCTAGCAGCCGCTCGCTGTGGCCTTCGCCATAGCCCCAGGCTGTATCGAAGAAATTGCAGCCAAGCGCGACGGCCTCATCGAGCGCGGCCATCGACTGATCATCGTCGGAGCCGGTCCAGCCGCCCATGCCCCACATGCCATAGCCGATCTCACTCACCTGCCAGCCGAGTCGCCCGAACGTGCGGTATTGCATCTCCTGCCTCCTATCATAGAACAGAGAACAAAGAACAAAGGGAGAAGCGAGAAAACTCGAAACTCAAAACTTTGAACTTTGAACTTTGAACTTTGAACTCGAAACTCCGAACTTTAAACCACATATGTTTTGTTCTTTGTTCTTCATTGTACTACCGTTGCAGACGATGGACATTCACCACGACATCGGCGTCTTCCGGGTCCGGCCAGGGGCCGACATGCTGTGTCAGCTTGTCGCGCCATCCGCTGGCGAGCGCCGTCTCGACAAAGTGCTGCGCGGGCGGTCGTCCCGGCTCCGCCAGCCAGAGCACGCCGTCGGGCGCTAAAAGCTGCTCGACCAGGCTCAGCAGCGGCTGGACATCGCGCTTCTCGTAGAGCACATCGGCGGCCAGGATGATCGGCAGGCGCGGACGAGCGAGCGCCAGGAGCGGCGGCGAGGGCTGTCGCCAGTTGATGCGGAGTGTCTGAGGCGCAAGGCCGACGTTGCGCAGTGTGTTCAGGCGGCACAGCAGCAGCGTTTCCGGCGAGTAGTCCGTGACGTGGATCTGCGCGCCTGCGGCAAGCGCGGCGGCGGCGGTGACGCCCAGGCCGCTGCCAAGCTCAAGCACGCGCCGCCCCGCGAGCTGCCTCCTGTGCTGCAACAGGAGATCGGCCAGCGCGATGCCGCTGGGCCAGATCGTCGCCCAGTAGGGAAGCTGCTGCTCAGGATCGCGGGCGGCGGCGGTCAGCAGCCGATCGAAGGTCGCGGGCTGAAAGATGCCGTAGGTGATCCCGCTCTGGGGCAGCGGAACGGCCTGCTCGATCAGCCGGAACTTATGGGCCAGCCGAGTCATCAGACGGGCCGAGGCGCGAAACGCGGCGGATGGTGCTGTCAAAAGCGCTGCCTTTCTTGTGTTGTGTCAGGCTGTATGCTCAATGTCCAGCCAGCGCCCTGATTTTAGCGTACAATACTTCTTTTGTGAGTCGGCAAGCGCGCCGCTCGACGGCAAGACAAAGGATGACAAGATGCGATCCACGCACGTTCATAGATCGTACCGGGGTGCTCAACCAAGCGATCGGAGGGATCGCCGATGAGCCGCCGCCGAATCTTTTGGCTCTGGCTGCCGCTGGCCGTGTCGTTTACGCTGATGATGCTCGAAGGTCCGGCGGTGCAGGCGGCGATTGCGCGCCTCGACGACGCGGCGCTCAATCTGGCAGCGTTCGGGCTGGTGCTCTCGATCTCGCTGATCATCGAAAGCCCGGTGATCATGCTGATCTCGACATCAATCGCCCTGGCGCGCGATGCTCAGTCGTACCGCGCGCTGCGGACGTTTTTGATCTGGCTCAATCTGGCGCTCACGGCGCTGACCGCGCTGGTGGCCTGGACGCCGCTCTACGATCTGATCGTCGGCGGCATGCTCGGTATTCCCACCTCGATCGGCACTGCGGCGCGGCCTGCTCTGCGGATCATGCTGCTGTGGACGGCGGCGATCGGCTGGCGGCGCTTTTACCAGGGCATTCTGATCCGCCACGACATGACGACTCGCGTCAGCTACGGCACCGCGATCCGCCTGGTCTGCGCGATCGGCACAGCGGTGGGGCTGGTGATCTGGGGTGGCCTGCCGGGGGCGCAGGTAGGAGCGTGCGCGCTGATGGCGGGCGTGCTCTCCGAGGCGCTGGCGACTCATCTGTTGGCGCTGCCGATCGTGCGGCGCGCGTATGCCAGCCGCGAGATGACCGAGCAGCCGCTTACGCTGGGCGCGATCCTGCGCTTCCATGTGCCGCTCGCGGCGACCTCGCTGCTGACGCTGGTGGTTCAGCCGCTCACGGCGGCGGCCCTGGCCCGTCTGCCACATCCAACCGAGACGCTGGCGACCTGGCCGGTGCTCTTTTCGGCGACGCTGGTGCTGCGTGGCTGGGGCATGGCGCTGCAAGAGACGACGATCGCTCAGGCCGCCGATCAGCGCGCCCACCGACCGCTGCGTGAGTTTACGCTGATCGTGGCGGCGGTCACGTCGCTTGCCGCCGTGGGGCTGGCGTTCACTCCGCTGCTGAGCGTCTATCTGCGCGAGGTGATCACGCTGGATACAGGCTTATGGAGCTACGTGCGGACGGGGCTGCAAGTTCTGATCCTGCTGCCGGGGCTGACGGCGCTGACCAGTTGGCTGCGCGGCCTGCTGGTGGCGGCAGGAACCACGAGCAGCGTGTATCGCGGGATGGGTATTAACCTGGCGGTCAACGGCGCGCTGCTGGCGGCTGGCGTCGCGCTGCAACTGCCGGGAATCGTGGTCGCAGCGGTGGCGGTGCTCGTGGCGATCGGCGTCGAGGGCTTGTATTTGCAGCGCCGCTACGCTGCCGTCGTCGAGCAGCGCACTGCGACGGGGGCCGATCCCGTAACGGTTTCGTGAGCAGACGCGCCGCCGGATCGGTTCAATATCACAGCATGTGCTCGTGTTGGGGCTTGATGCAAGCGGTATAATACAGAGTACCTGCGCCGCGACTGTTAGCCTTTAAGGAGAAGCTTGATGTCATCGCACCCTCCATCTCGTGATCCTGGTCCGACGTCTCGCCTGGCCGAGCAGGAGCCGCCGCGATCGGTGAGCGAACTGCAACGACAGCTTGCCGAAGCACAGACCACGATCCGTCGGTTGACACGCGAGCTGGCGAAAGAACAGGCGCGTCACGCAGAGACATCCGAGGCATACACGAAGACCGTCAGGAATATGGTCGAGATCGCCCGCGAAAACGCGGTCCTGACGCATGAGCTGGAGCGGCTCAAACGCTCCGCGCGCGTGGCGCCGAGCATCAACCTCAGCTTTCTGGATCTCGACATTACATCGCACGAGGCTAAGGCGATTCGCAAGGCAATGGCTCGCCTGCATCATCCCGATGTCGGCGGCGACGAGCAGCGCATGAAGATCTGGAACGCGCTGCTGGATCGGCTGGACGACAGCGCTTGAGCCGCACGCATAGCCTAAAGAGGGTGATCATGCCGCGAGTTCTCTTCCTGTGTACGCATAATTCGGCCCGCTCCCAGATGGCGGAGGGGCTGCTCCGCGCGATCGGCGGGCCTGGTTTCGAGGTCTTCAGCGCCGGAACCGAGGCGACACATGTGCGGCCTCTGGCGATCAAAGCGATGGCCGAGCTGGGGCTGGACATCAGCGGGCAGCGCTCGGAGGTGCTCACCGGGTATCTTCGGCAGCCTTTCGATTACGTGATCACGGTCTGCGATCAGGCCAATGAGTCCTGTCCGATCTTTCCCGGCGCCGCCCACCGGCTCCACTGGAGCTTTCCCGATCCGTCGCGCGCTACGGGGACGGAGGCGCAGCAGCTTGCGGCGTATCGTGAGGTGCGCGATGCAATTGCCGCGCGCATTCGGGAGTGGCTTGCTACCTTGCCGCAGACTCAAAACGGTTAGCCATAACTGTGGCGATCGAAGATCAGCGCCGTCTGCATACGCGGGCGGCGCATTCAGCTTAAGGCGTATTGACAAACATCGATATAAGGTGTATGCTTATCACGTAGCGTATTGACAGACATCGATATAAGGTGTATCCTCTCCACGAAGGAGAGAAATCATGGCAACGGCTGAAACAATCATCTTAGAGCCAAAGCGACAGACGGGGCAGGGCTGCTGCACGGTTGTAACATCTCGGCTGGACGACGCGGCGGCGAAAACGGCGGCGGATCTCTTCAAAGCCCTGGCCGACCCGACGCGCCTACAGATCCTCGATATTCTCGTGCAGCATACCGGGAAGGTCTGTGTCTGCGATTTCGAGGGCGTGGTTGGGCTACCAGACCCGCAGACGGGGCAGCGGCCCAAGCAGCCGACGATCTCGCATCATCTGCGGGTGCTGCGCGATGCCGGGCTGGTGGACTGTGAGAAGCAGGGCTTGTGGGTCTACTACTTCGTTCAACGCGAGCGCCTGGCCGAGATTCACGCGCTGCTGGACACGTTGCGCTAAACTGTGCGCGATAACGTGTCCTTTTTTTGGTGCATATATTGATAAATTTCGATATAGCCGGGAGGCAATCATGAGTCCGCTGCAACTGGAACTGATGGTGCTGAGCGAAAGGCACGAAACCGCCCTGCACGACACGGCACGGAGGTGCCAGCGTACGTCGGCGCGGCAGCAGGCGCGTGGTATCACGTGAGCCTGTTCGCCTGGATCGGCACATGGCTGCAATCGCGGCGGCAAGCAAAAGCTCCGGCCTATGTCCACTGCGCCTGCTGAGTAGTTACCACTCGTCGGCCCGTTTACTTCTCACCGTTTGTCGTTCCGTCTCATCTGCTAGTGAAGCCATTCACCAAGGAGGAAGCTATGTCCACCGAAAATCAGACGATCACCGAAGCCGTCCGCGCCCGCTATGGCTCGATCGCCGCCGAAGTGCTCCAGGGCAGCGAGAGCACGAGTAGCTGCTGCGGCACAAGCTGCTGCGGCGATAGCGCAGTGTCCCAGAGCAGCGAGAGCACGAGTAGCTGCTGCGGCGCAAGCTGCTGCGGCGGCAGCGCCGACAATACGATCTCGCAGGGCCTCTACGCTACCGCCGAGCTTGAGGGTCTGCCGCTCAAGGCGGCGCTGGCCTCGCTGGGCTGCGGCAACCCGACCGCGCTGGCTGAGCTGCATGCGGGCGAGGTAGTGCTGGATCTGGGCAGCGGCGGCGGGATCGACGTGCTGCTCTCGGCGCGACGTGTGGGCTCTACGGGCTTTGCCTATGGCCTGGACATGACCGACGAGATGTTGGAGCTTGCCCGGCGCAATGCGGCGGAGTCCGGCGTGCAAAATGTCGAGTTTCTCAAGGGCGACATCGCGGCAATCCCGCTGCCCGACAACAGCGTCGACGTGATCATCTCGAACTGCGTGATCAACCTGGCTGCCGACAAAGCGCCGGTTCTGCGCGAGGCGTTTCGGGTGCTCAAGCCCGGCGGTCGCTTCGCCGTCTCCGACATTGTGATCCACGGCGGGCTGCCAGCCGATCTGGTCGACACTGGGGAGCTCCGGCGCGATCTCTCGTCATGGGCGGGCTGCATCGCGGGCGCGCTGACCGACGCCGAGTATCGCGCGGGGCTGGCGGCGGCTGGCTTCGAGCAGGTCGAGCTGGAGGTTACGCGGCGCTACAGCACCAGCGATCTGCCGCAGCCGCTGCCGCAGTGGGTGGCACGTCTGGGTAATGAGCGGGCCGAGCAGATCGTCAGCCGCTTTGCGAGCACCTTCGTTCGCGCGACGAAGCCCGGCGCGTAGATGAGCCAGCGCTTAGAGGAAGAACGACGAGCGCAGCACATCGCGGATCATTAATGCGACACTGCCCCTGGACACGCCACGCCGATCAGGGGCGGTGTCTGTTTAGAGCGTGCCCTCGTAGCGCTGCACGGCCATCAGCGAGGCGTCATACGGCACCAGCAGCGCTTGCAGGCGGTCCGGATCAGCAGCGTTGGGATCTAACCACACGGCCTCGGCGTCGGGCGACAGCATCACCGGCATGCGGTTATGAACCTTTTCAACAAGCTCGTTCGGCGTGGTCGTGATAATAGTGTAGGTGTACAGCGGCTCCCCGCTCGGCGTCTTCCATACGTCATACAGCCCGGCAAACGCAAACAGCTCGTTCTCTTCGAGCGAAAAGCTATACGGCACCTTGCGCCCGTTTTCGGTCAGCCACTCGTAGAAGGCACGCGCAGGAACAAGGCAGCGCTTGTGCTTGAAGGCATGGCGGAACGCCGGTTTTTCGGCGATCGTCTCGGCCCGTGCGTTGAAGGTTTTATAGCCAATCTTGGGATCTTTGGCCCACGCGGGAATCAGCCCCCACTGCATCGCGTGTAGCTCGCGCTGGCCCTTGTGCTCGATGACGACCGGCGCGGTATGGGTTGGCTTGATATTGGCGCTCGGCGCAAACGATTCAAGCGTTGGCTGGGCATCGAAGCGCTCGACGAGCTGCTCTACGTTTGTGCCTTCATTTGAATATCGACCACACATCGCTGTACCTCTATCAATAATCTTATTGTTGTAGTCGAGTATAGCACAGCGCTGTGACACGTACTGTCACGTGAGGCGCTCAGGCTGCTCTTGATCATCAAATATGCTTGTCAGTGAGTGCGATCTTAAGCCAATCACGCGATGAGGGACACCAGCAGTGTCCCCCATGATTGCACGAGATGGTTTCCGTGCTACTTCGGCATCAGCTACCGCACGTTATGCTGATTCTGGACGATTTCGCCTGGCCGACTCGGCCAGATCCTCCAGCTCTCGTTCAAGCACCCGCTCGATCGGAAGACGGGGAGCATTGCGCAGCATCTCCTCTACCGTATTTTCAAGCTCTCGGACTCGCTCAGGATCGATGCCTGCCTGACCTTTGGTAGCCAGCACGCGCAGGCCTACCAGGAACCAGTCCCAGCAGAGCCGAACCGTGGGGTTGTACACTTTGACACACGCGGTTTCGTCACAGCCAACCTGAACAATGCCGACGTGAGTAGTGTAGTTGAGGTGGATCACCGGCCCCGGCGCACCGACATACCCGGCGACAACCCAATAGCATCCGGGCGGAACCTCGACCTCCAGATGACCGCATCGGAAGGGTAGATCCTTATATCTACCATTCGGCACTTCTTTCCACTCACCTTCGGGCGTTCGGAAGCGACCGCAGCGCCATTCCAAGATGCCGTTGCAATCGAAGATCGTCATCCTTCCATCCCCTGACCATGTTCCGCAGGGGTCAGCAACGTCACTGACCCAGATGTTCAGCGTTCCTAATCCCATGGTCGAGCCCTCCTTATCACGTGATTGGCTACGTGAGGCTCCGGCGCATTGTCGTCTAGCGATGGCCTATCGAGACTCACCAGCCAAGCGGCGACATACCATGGCAGCGGATGAGCAATTGGGTGCGATGAACGTCGTGCGAATCGGTGTTATTGGGAGATTGTAAGGATACGAAGTAGGAAGCGGTTGTTAATCCGAGTATATACCTGTGGATGCTGGTTTGCAATCGGTGTCTGGGGCGTATATTTGGATAGAATCACTCGCTGATGCTCCGAACTCACGACCTGGATGCGGTACGAGGGGCACACGCGGTGCCCCTCATTGCTGACCTGTTAGAACCCTAGCGACGGCGGCATGACCTCGGCGGTGGCGCCGCTGGCGCTGACGTGAAGCGTCGAGCCACGCCACTGGATCGGGAAGCGCAGCGTGCTCCACTCCTGCGGCACATGCGGCTCGAAACGCAGGCGATCTGCCTCGACGAACATGCCGCCAAAGCCAAAGACTAGCGCCTGCCACATGCCGCCCAGCGCCGCGCTATGCACGCCGCCCGCCGCCGTCACGCCCTTTGTAAAATCAAGATCGATGCTGGCGGCCTGGGCAAAGTAGCGTCTGGCAAGCTCTAGCTCGCCGAGTCGGGCCGCGGCCAGCGCGTGGAAGCTGGGGCTGAGCGAGCTATCGTGCGAGGTGCGCGGCTCGTAGAAGCGGAAGTTGGCCTCGTGAATCTCGCGCGGATACCGATCGCCGAGCAGGAAGAGCAGCATGACCACATCGGCCTGCTTGATGATCTGCGTCCGCGTGAGCCGGTTCCAGCCCAGCAGCACATCCATCGTCTTGTTGCGCGGCTCGAAGCTCTGGAGATCGACCTGCTCCAGATCGTAGTAGCCGCGATGCTGCTCGAACAGCCCGGTCTGAGGATCGAAGTTGTCGACCAGGCCATCGGCCACCTCGTGCCAGGTCGCTAGCTCGCCGTCGTCGAAGCCGATGCTGGCGGCGAGATCCTGCCAGCGCGCGGCGTGCTGCGCTTTGAGCCAATCGACCACCTCCAGGCCACGCCGGAGCACCCACTGCGCCATCCGGTTGGTGTAGGCGCTGTCGTCGGCGTGCTCGTGAAACTCGTCCGGCCCGATGACCTTGCGAATATGATAGCGATCGTCCTCGCCGCGCTCGGCCCGCGACGCCCAGAAGCGCGCCATCTCCAGCAGCATCTCAGCGCCCGCGCTCAGCAAAAACTGCTCATCCTGCGTGGCGTGCCAGTACTGCCAGACCGCGTAGGCTATATCCGCCGAGATATGATGCTCTTGCAGCCCGGTCAGAATTTCGAGCCGCTCGCCCGCCGCGTTATAGACGAATGGCGGCGTCACATCCACGCCGCTATCGGTCGATTCCCAGGCGTAGAGCGCGCCGCGATAGCCGTGGGCGCGGGCTTTGTCGCGGGCGGCGGGCAGCGTATGGTAGCGGTACATCAGCAGCGCGCGCGCCGTCGGCGGGTGGGTATAGACGAAGAACGGAAACACGAAAATCTCAGTGTCCCAGAAAACATGCCCTTTGTAGCGCTCGCCGGTCAGCGAGCGAGCGCCCGGCGAGGCATACTCGTCGTCGGGGTTGGCGCTGCCGATCAGGTGATACAGCGCGAAGCGCGTCTGCCGCTGCATCTGCTCGTCGCCGCCGATCTCGACATCCGCCGTCGACCAGCGCTCGGCCCAGGCGCTTGCGCTGCGCTCAAGCAGCGCCGGAATGCCCAGTGCCACGGCCTCGTTGAGCCGCTCGACCGCTCGATCCGCCGGGTTGGGATCGTCGCGCGAGGTAAAGACCGTCACGATCTTGTGCATTGTGAGCGGCTGGCCCTGGCGCGCTTCGACCTGCCAGCGCTTGATCAATGCCTGACCGGTATCCTGGTCTGCGCTTGAGGCAGCGCCGTGTAGCTCGGCGGCGGTAGCAAAGCACAGCCGGGTCTGCTTCTCGGAGGTCGCGGTGCTGAGCAGCATGCCGCCGTCGAAGGCGCTGCTCTGGTAGCTGACGAGATGCTGCACGCTGCCCTCGTTCGTCACCGCGCCATCCACGATCGCCTCCAGCGTGATCGTGCCCGACCAGTCTTCGGGCGTGATCTCCAACACCTGACAGAGCACGTGCCGCTCGTGCAGCGAGGCAAAGCGCAGCGAGCGCAGCCGTGTGGTCCGTCCATCCTGCCCGATACGCCACTCGCGCAGCAGCACGCCCCGGCGAAAGTCCAGGGTGCGGCGCTGCTCCAACAGCTCGCCGCTCTCGATCGCAAGCGGTTTGTCGCCTGCCATGATCCGCAGCCTCGACCAGTTCGGCGCGACGACGAGCTCCGGCGTCGGCGCGGCGATCACGGCGTAGTCGGGCGTGGCCGCAGCCTGGGCCGCCTGCTTGGTCGATGCGTCGAAGACGCCGTTGATAAAGGTGGCCGGTGTGGACGCCGTGCTGCCCTCCTCGACGGCGGCGCGCGTGCCCTGGTAGCCGTTCACCAGCGCCAGCACCGCCTCGATCCCCGGCTCCTGCTGCGGATTCCAGCCCTCGATCGTCATCCGCCAGCGCGGATCGTCTGTGAGCGCCCAGAGATCGCGCTCCGTATGCGTTGCCATCAGCGTACTCTCCTTCGCTCCAGCCGCCCGGCGAGCAGCGCGTCGAGCGCCACATCGTCGAGCGTCGTCACCACGAGATCCGCGCCCGCCTCCGCCAGCAATGCCTCGTCGTTCAGCCGCGCCACGCCGAGCGCGGTCATGCTGCCTGCCTTCGCCGCCTGCACGCCGGAGCTGGCATCCTCCACGACAAAACACGCCTGAGGCTCAATGCCCAGCTCTGCGGCGGCGGTCAGAAAGATCATCGGGTGCGGCTTGCCCTGCGGAAAATCGCGTCCGGCAACGTTGGCGTCGAAGAAGTCAAGCAGCGTCAGGCCGGGCCTTAAGAAATCGTACCGCAGGCCGTGTGCGTCGGCGAAGGTGTCGAGGCGGATCTGCTTCAAAAACAGCTCGGCGTTTTTCGACGACGACGCCGCCGCGACCTTGATCCCGGCGGCTTTGACCGCCAGAATGAAGCGCAGTGCGTCGGGAAAGGCCAGGAACTCGCCCGCCTCGATCAGCTCGACGACATGCCGCTGCTTGCGCTCGGCATACTCGACGGCCCGCCGCTCGGCATCGGGAATGCCGAAGTA
The DNA here is from genome assembly GCA_036374795.1 of Herpetosiphonaceae bacterium. Classification (NCBI taxonomy): domain Bacteria; kingdom Bacillati; phylum Chloroflexota; class Chloroflexia; order Herpetosiphonales; family Herpetosiphonaceae; species Herpetosiphonaceae bacterium. The sequence goes on along the minus strand of DASUTC010000025.1, from coordinate 42,356 downwards.
GTCGAGCGCGGCGCGCGCGCCGCTCATGCGCGGCTTTCCGGCCACGAACTCCTGGTACACCGCCGTGGTGTAGCCCTCCGGCGTGTAGCTGGTCTGAGACAGAATATCGCGCCACTCGTCCATCATCAGGTGTTGTAGTGTATCGCGCCAGGCTCGCTCGTGGGGCGAGTCCACCAGCACGCCATCGACATCGAAAATTGCTCCACGGTAGCTCATAGGACTTGCTTTATCCTCCTGTTTCCTTCGTGCCCACATCTATGCCAGGCTGCATCATATTTTAGACCACGAGGCATGCGTTTGATGCACCTGGTATAGTGATCGAGCTGTCGTTTTCAACGTGTATCAGAGCGGGACAAGCCACTATGCAGAGCAAGCGCCGCCGGGTCTATCCCGGCATTCAATCGCCGCAGCTTCCAGCCAGGCTGCCATCGGAGACGCTTTCCGTCGAGCGCCTGGCCGATCAGGCCACATTCGCGCAGCGCACCCTGACAGGCGGCGATCTCAGCGACCAATCCGCCGCCGATGCGCTCTTCGAGCAGGTCCACTTGAAGCGCGTGAGCCTCGCCCGCACGCACCTGACGACGCTCCAGATGCTCGATGCGCGCTGCGAGGTCTGCGATCTCGCAGGGGCAGAGTGGGAGAAGGCGCATCTCAGCCGGATCGAGTGGCTTGGCTGCCGCCTGACGGGCCTGAAGCTGATGGAGTCGGAGATCGCCGACGCGGTGATCGTCGACTGTAACGCCGAGTTTATGCTCTGCTGGTCGTCGGTGTTCAAAGCCGTGCGCTTCGAGAGGTGTAATCTCCACGCGACGTCATTTCATGGGGCCGATCTGTCGGGCGTGGTCTTCAAGGACTGTGATCTGAGCCAGGCCGATCTCCAGGGCGCGAAGCTGGTCGGCGCGGATCTGCGCGGCTCGACGGTCGACGGCCTGAAGGTTGGCGTCAAGGAGATGCAGGGCGCGATCATCGATCCGACACAGGCGGCGCTGGTGGCTAGTCTGCTCGGCATCACCGTGAGGTGGGAGGAGTGACGGAGCACAACGAACAAAGAACAAACGTCTAACTTCGTTGTTTCCTTGCTCCCTTGTTTCCTTGTTCTCTTGCTCTCGACCCCGCGCAAACAATTTGACAACTCGCCTGAGCATTGTTATAATCTTGCCATCAATTCGGGGGCTCGTGGTGTAGCGGCCTAACATGCTGCCCTGTCACGGCAGAGATCGGGGGTTCGAATCCCCTCGGGCCCGCCAGAACTCAAAAGCGTTCAGCACATATGGCTGAGCGTTTTTTGATCCTCGCGATACCTGCCCGATTTGACCGCCTGGCCTCCAATCGCATGCTAGACTATTCCTATTGCGATTGGAGGAAGCGCGATGGATACCAAAGCCGGGTGGGAAACGATGTATAGCACAAAAGATCCTACACAGGTGAGCTGGTATCAGGAACATCCCCGGCTCTCGCTCCATCTCATCCAGAGCACGGGAATCGATCCGACGGCTCCGATCATTGATGTCGGCGGCGGAGCTGCGACGCTTGTGGATGACCTGCTCGCGCACGGATTTCAGAACATCACCGTGCTTGACATCTCGGCGGCTGCGCTTGAGGCCGCACGGAAGCGGCTCGGTCCACGCGCAGCCGCCGTTACCTGGCTAGAGGCCGATATTGCTCAGGTGCAGTTGCCGCACCATGCTTATACGGTCTGGCATGACCGTGCTGTCTTTCATTTCCTGACCGATCCTGACGATCGTCGAAGATATGTCGAAGCGATGCGCCATGCGGTGGAGCCTGGCGGTCATGTGATCGTTGCCACCTTCGCGCCGGAGGGGCCGAGGAAGTGCAGCGGCCTGGATGTCGTCCGCTATGATGCGCGGACGCTTCATGACGAGTTTGGTGACGATTTTACTCTGATATCGAGCGCCAACGAAACGCATCGAACGCCGTTTGGAACCGATCAGAAGTTTATCTACTGCTACTGCCGCAAGCAGTAATATCTGAGGCAAACAAGCTCACGATACGGGTATCTGTTCTTTCAGGAGGTGTATGATGGCTACGTCGATTCAGGTCGTCTTCGATTGCGCCGATCCCGATCGGCTGGCACGATTTTGGGCAGCGACGCTCGGGTACAAGCTGCAAGATCCGCCTGAGGGTTTCGAGAGCTGGCAGGGCTGGCTGCGCGCGCAGCATGTGCCTGAGGAGCACTGGAACTCTGCCAGCGCGATCGTCGATCCCGATGGGCAGGGCGCGCGGATCTTCTTTCAGCGCGTGCCTGAGCCGAAGACCGTCAAGAATCGAGTGCATCTGGATGTCAACGTCGGCGGTCCGGCTGGCACGCCCATGGAGGAGCGGCGCACACGGGTGAATCGCGAGGTGGAGCGGGTGATCGCGCTGGGTGCTACGAAGCTGCGTGAAGCAGAGGAGCGCGGCGATTACTGGGTGGTGATGACCGACCCTGAGGGCAACGAGTTTTGCCTGCAATAGCTGCGGCGTATCAGTGTCCGATGCGCGGCATCGCGCGGTGCTAGTGTGGGGATCATGCGGCGGGGCAACGTCGATACGCGCCCCGCCTTTGATCGGCATGTGGAAACGCAGGTGATAGTCTAGCGCTCGTTGGGCTGCGCCGCGCTCTGGCCCTCAAGGCCCAGGCGTGAGGCCGATGCCCGCAGCGCTGCGATCACCTCGGCGATCAGCTCATCGATCGGCAAGCCCAGCTCCTCAGCGCCGCGCGCGATGTCCTGGCGGTTGACCTTGGCGGCAAAATCTTTGTCCTTGAGCTTTTTCTTGACCGATTTGACCTCCACATCGTGGACGCTCCTGGTGGGCCGCACAAGTGCGACAGCCGTCACAAAACCCGACAGCTCATCCACGGCGTAGAGCGTTTTTTCCATGATCGTCTCGCGTGGCACCCCGCTGTAGTCGGCGTGCGAGAGGATAGCGCGGGTGACTTCTTCGGGCCAGCCCTGCTCACGCAGCCACGCTACGGCCACAAACGGATGGCCCTCGGTTGGGCTTTGCTCGTAGTTAGGAAACTTTTCATAATCGAGGTCGTGCAGCAGGCCCACCGCGCTCCACAGCGATTCATTCTCGCCATGCTTCCGCGCAAAGTGGCGCATCGAGGCGGCGACAGCCTCACAGTGGTTGCGCAGGCTTTCGGATGTTACCCACTCGTATAGAATCGCACGAGCATTCGTCTCGTCGAACATCTCTCCTCCTAAGAAGAACCAAGAACAAGAGAGCAGGTGAACAGGTGAACAAGGGAATAACGAATTTACGCCTTTGTTCCTTTGTTCTTTACTCTACACATTGAACAAGAAATTGCAGATATCGCCGTCTTTGACGATATAGGTCTTGCCTTCCATGCGCACCGTGCCGCGCTTCTTGGCCTCGGCCATCGACCCGGCGGCGATCAGGTCGTCGTAGGCGACGATCTCGGCGCGAATAAAGCCGCGCTGAATATCGGAGTGGATCTCGCCTGCGGCCTCGACGGCGGGCGTGTTCTGCCGCAGCGGCCAGGCGCGTACCTCGTCGGGGCCAGCCGTGAGAAACGAGATCAGGCCCAGCAGGTTGTACGACGCCTCGATCGCGCGGTCGCGGGCGGGCTCGTCGATGTTGAGATCGGCAAGAAAGACCTGCGCGTCGGCCTCGTCGAGCTGCGCGATCTCGGCCTCGACCTTGCCCGCGAGCTGGACGATCGCGGCCTTCTTGTGCGCGTAGGCGATGCCGCCCGCGAGATCCTGGCCGAGCTGCGCCTCGCCGATGTTGAGCACGATCAGGATCGGCTTGGCCGATAGGAACTGAAAGCCGCGCAGCATCTTCTCCTCGTCCGCCGACATCTCCTGATCGCGGATCGGAACATTCTGCTCAAGGCCGCTCTGGAGCCGCAGCAACACATCGCGCTCCTGCACGCGCAGCTCTTTCTCTTTGCCCGTCATCTTCTTGATCTCAGGCTCGATGCGCTGCAACCGGCGCTCGATGATCGCCATATCGGAGAACATCAGCTCCAGATCGACGGTTTCGATGTCGCGGCTGGGATTGACCGAATCTTCGGGATGCGGCACGCTGGCATCCTCGAAGGTGCGCACCACATGCAGCAGCGCGTCGACCTGCGCGATATAGTTGAGAAATGCCGCGGGCAGCCCGCCGCCCTTGCGGTCGCCGCTCAGACCGGCCACGTCGATATACTGCACGTCGGCAAAGGTGATCTTCTTGGGCTTATACATCTGCGCCAGCACGTTGAGCCGCTCGTCGGGCACCTTCACGGTCGCCAGATTCGGCTCAAGCTGGCCCGACGAGTAGGCCGCCGTCTCGGCGTTGCCGCCCGTCAGGGCGTTGAACACGGTGGTTTTTCCGCTGTTCGGCAGGCCGATGATACCAATCTTCATAGCTGCTCCAACATCACACAAAAAACAAACCACATCACGGAAGATCCGCTCGCGGCTGTTGAGATATGTATCATGTGTTGCTGAAAGTATAAGGGGCACCTGGGGTAGCGTCAAACCCCGGATGAGTCACAGGAGCAGACAGCCAGTGGTCCGCTTTTTAGGATGCGTATTTCGTCGGTGGGGCGCGGAAGCGAGCGGAGGCTGGCGATTTCTACGGCGGCTCGCTTACTAAGCAGCGTGTGGGGCCCTGCGATGGCGGCTCAGACCCATGAAGCTGGAAGCAAGCGATGGCCCTCACCTGGGTTGAGTGAGGGCCACGGGCTTACCACAGAATGATCGGCAGGCCGTTGTCGATGCTCTGCTGAGCAGCAGTTTTGAGGACTTGCAGCGCGCGGCGCGCGCCGACCTGAGGGATATTCGCCTGCTGGAAGAGATTCTCGATCTCGGTCAGCTCGCGCATCAGGCCATAGGATGAGCCGAACGACACAGCGGTGTCTTCTTCCAGAAACTCCGCGTCTTCGTCCTCTTCCTCGCCGTAGTCGACCCAGATCGGCTCCGGGAAGTCGGCGGGCAGATAGTAGCCGCCATCGCCCTGGTGCTTGATCAGGTGCGGGAAGCGCGTCTCGGCCTCTTCGTCCCAGATGTCGGCCAGCAGATCGTCGATGTCCTCGCCGTTCGCGTTCTGGTCGTTGAGCAGCGCGCCGACATCGTTGCCGCGCTCCAGGTGGGCCGCCAGCCGACGAAGCTGGTAAAGATCGTAGAAGCTCTCGATGCCGCCTTCCCAGACCTCGGTGCCGGGCTGCGATAGGAGATCGACCTCGACGCCTTCCTCGCGCAGGAGATCCTGCACATCCTGTAACCAATCGCGCTCTTCTTCGTACGCCTCGCGGTCTTCTTGAGGCGTTGTGGTAATCATCGAGCCGACTACCAGATCAAGCTCGGTCATTCGCTCAGCCATTGCTGTGTATTCCTCCTTCAGCTTGCACCATTATACTACAACCGCTACGTGTCGCCGTCTGCGACTCCACATCCTGTGCCAGGAGCACGCGAGCACGCCGACAGGCCAGGAGGGCACCCTTTGGTCCCGGAGAGTCCCGACCTGCGCAAACATGCTCTTTGATTCCGCGCTAGTCGTCCTTGTCGGGCACGAAGATCGACAGGACGATGCTGACGATGCTGACGACGATCGAGCCAAGCAGCGCCGGGATCGGGCCGTCGACCGTGAAGCCCAGATCGAACTGCTGCGCGATGAACGATGTCAGCAGCAGCATCAGCGCGTTGATCACAAAGATGAACAGGCCGAGCGTAAAGAACGTGATCGCGCAGGTCATCGCTTTCAAGATAGGCCGGACGATCGCATTGACCAGGCCAAAGATCACCGCGACCAGCAACAGATTCAAGAATGTTTGTGCAGATGGCAATGCTCCGGGTGTCACGCCTGCCAGATCGACGCCATCGACCAGTGCAATCGCGACAAAGAGCGCCGCCGCCGTTACTATGAGCCGCAGTACCAGCCGTCCCATTGTGCCTCCTTGTTGATCGACAGGAGCTACGCGCCGGGCTGAACGAGCCTTCCGCAGCGCGGTACGATGTACCTCGATCGTATCTTCCTGCGGCAGGCTCACATCCAGCATGAGGCTTCCCAGCACGTACGCCCTGCTGTTGAGCATGAGTTGCGCCAGTGTAGCAGGCCTAGGCCATGCGCTGCAAGCTGTTGGCACAGGCTGTGCTGTTGATTTAACGCGCTACAGAGGTTCGGACAAGTCATGCTATAATGAGCATATTGACAATCTGGTTTGCGGCATATCAAAGCCATAGAGCCCTACTGCCCCACGATATTGCATGTGGCAAGCATAGGTAAGGAGCAATTCGATGACGAATAAGGCGGTTGACGCTTCGCCTGCTGAAAAGGGCCTGGAAGGCATTATTGCGGCCAAGACAGCAATTAGCTATATTGATGGTCAGAATGGTCGGCTTTTTTATCAGGGTATCGAAATTAACGAGCTTGCCGAGCACTCATCGTTCGAGGAAACGATCTACCTCCTCTGGCATGGGAAGCTGCCGAATCGTCAGGAGCTAGCCGATCTCGAACAGCAGCTCAAGGCGCAGCATGGCATTCCCGATGAGCTGATCCAGATCATGCAGCGCTTGCCGAAGGGCACAACGCCGATGAGCGTGCTGCGCACGGCAACGTCGGCGCTCGCCGGCTTCGTCGACGACAGCGAGGCCACCTCACACGAGGCGCTGGTCAAGCACGCGATCTGTCTGACGGCCAGCTTTCCGTCGATCATCGCCGCCTGGGGCAGGATCAGCCAGGGCAAAGAGGTGCTCCACCCGCGCGAGGACCTGAACCATGCCGCCAACTTCCTGTACATGCTCAACGGCGAAGTTCCGAACGAACGCGCCGCGCGGGTGCTCGACGTTGCGCTGATTCTGCACGCCGATCACGGCCTGAACGCCTCGACGTTTGCCGCGCGGGTGACAGCCTCCACGCTCTCCGATATGTTCTCGGCTATCACCTCGGCGGTCGGCACGCTCAAAGGCCCGCTTCACGGCGGCGCGAACGAGCAGGTCATGCGCATGCTCCAAGAGATCAAGACGCCGGAGCGGGCGTCGAGCTGGCTGGAGGACGCGCTGGCGAACAAGAAGAAGATCTCAGGCTTCGGCCATCGCGTCTACCGCGCCGACGATCCGCGCGCCTTGATCCTGCGCCGGATCTCGAAGGATGTGGGCGATGCCAACAACAATCCGCAGTGGTACGAGCTGTCGGATCAGATCGAGCAGCGCATGGGCGAGCTGAAGCCGAACCTGCCGATCAACGTCGATTTCTACTCGGCCTCGACGTACCACGTCCTGGGTATTCCGATCGCGTTCTTCACGCCGATCTTCGCGATGAGCCGCGTCGCGGGCTGGACGGCGCATGTGATCGAGCAGCTTGCCAACAATCGCCTTGTGCGCCCCGAATCTCTCTACACCGGCCCGGTGGATGTTAAGTACGTACCAATCGAGGAGCGCAGCTAGTTTGTCTCGGCAACGACAGCGTGTTGCTGCGCGATCGCGTATCTGCGACGGCGGTCTGGACTGTTACAGGCCGTCGTTGTTTATGTGCCAAAGCTCAAGGAACGCTCTATGCTCGATTTTTCACCCGTAGCGCGGCGCGAGAAAGCGCTGGCCGATCTGGCGGAAGGTCTTACTCCCGGCGAGCTGCATGCCCTGACCGACGAGATGATCGATACGATGCTGTCGATTATCGCGGGCGCGAACGACGCCGATGTCGTCTTTGTGCCACACGATCCCCATGCGCATGATTCCGGCGCATCCGAAGAAGAGGCGACGATGGCCTGGACGCTCGGCCATGTGGTGGTGCATACAACCGCTGGCTCGGAGGAGGCGGCGGCGGTGGCCGCGTGGCTGGCGCGTGGCGTCCACTTCGAGGGGCGCTCACACGCCGAGACGCACTGGACGACCATACGGTCGATTGAGCAGGTGCGCGCGCGCCTGGAAGAAAGCCGCCGGATGCGTCACGCATTTTTGAACGCCTGGCCGGACGAGCCGCGCCTTGACCTGATCGTGACGCCGGTCCCGATCTTCGGCCCGATGAACGCGGTCGCACGCTTTCTGTTTGGGCTGTTCCACGAGGACGGGCATCTCGATCAACTGCGCGAGATTATGCGGCAGGCGCGCGCGGCGCGCGGCGCGTAAGCAGATCCGATGCACCATCGATGCAGCCCCCGCAGATCGTTCGTCTGCGGGGGCTGTTTTCGTGCGGCAAACGGCGCTGCTGCTCAAGCACTGAAACAGCATCGTGCCCTATGCTATAATTTTCAAAAGGTAGAGCCGAACGAGGTGCTCGCATGAAAGCCTATCGAACGTATCTGACTGTCACCGATGCCAAGCAAGTTGTTCTCAATGATGTTCCATTCCAGCCTGGGCAACGAGTTGAGGTTCTGGTGCTTACAACTGGTGAGACAGATCCGGCAGCCGTCCAAGAGCTACAAGCGCTCCTGGCGGAGACTCAAGCTCTGCCACAGATTCAGGCATTGACGGACGACGACATTGCTGCAGAGATCGCTGCCTACCGGGACGGTCAATGAAAGTTATTATTGATACCAATGTCGTTATTTCTGCCGCTTTAAAGGATCGGAATCCTGAGCACGTTATTTTGTTTGTCGTACAGCATCCGGCATTTGAATGGATCGCGTCACAGGAAATTTTGGATGAGTACATTGGTGTTTTACATCGGCCAAAGTTTCGATTGCCGGAGGTTATTTTACAGAGATGGATGGTGATGTTCACACATCTGGTCATGTGCGTCGATGTACAAAAGACAGTAGATTTTCCTCGCGACCAAAAAGATGCTAAGTTTTTAGCATGTGCCATTGCAGCCGATGCCGAATACCTGATCACAGGGGATAGAGATTTTACTGAAGCGTATAAGATAGTGAATACAACTGTGCTCTCAGTTTCACAGTTCAAGCGGTATGTTTGCGATGTGTGGTAGCCAAAGAGGCGACCATAGATGATAGCTCCACGATAACCAAGCCCCCGCAGACAAACGATCTGCGGGGGCTGTTTTCGTGCGGCAGTGCGAGGGCCTGAGGCTAGTATCCCGGCGGCTCCAGCCGGAACCAGTAGAACGAGTGCGGCCCCAGCGTCAAGAAGTAGGGCAGCTCGCCGATCTGCGGGAAGCGCGTCTCGCCAAACATCTCCACGGGCGTCCAGCCCTGATACCGTCTGAGATCCAGCTCGGCGGGCTGTGGGAAGCGCGACAGGTTGTTGATGATCAGCACGTGCTCCTGCTGGTAGCTGCGGGTATAGGCCAGCACCTTCTGGTTCTCAGGATGCAGAAACGTAATATCGCCGCGTCCGAAGACCTTGTAGCGCTTGCGCAGCCGAATCAGGCGCTTCGTCCAGTGGAGCAGCGAGCTGGGCGTGCGTAGCTGCGCCTCGACGTTGACCGCCTGGTAGCCGTACACCGGATCGTTGATGATCGGCGCGTACAGCCGGGCGCTATCCGCTTTGGAAAAGCCCGCGTTACGATCGCCGCTCCACTGCATCGGCGTGCGGACACCATTCCGATCGCCCAGGTAGATGTTATCGCCCATGCCAAGCTCGTCGCCGTAGTAGATGATCGGCGAGCCGGGCAGCGAGAAGAGCAGCGAGTTAAGCAGCTCGATCCGCCGTCGTCCGTTGTCGAGCAGCGGCGCGAGACGGCGGCGAATGCCCAGGTTGAGCTTCATACGCGGATCGCGCGCGTACTCGGCCCACATATAGTCGCGCTCCTCATTCGTCACCATCTCCAGCGTCAGCTCGTCGTGGTTGCGCAGGAACAGGCACCACTGGCAGCTTTCGGGAATGTTCGGCGTCTGCTGGATGATGTCGATGATCGGGCGGCGCTCCTCGCGGCGCAGCGCCATGTAGATTCGCGGCATCACCGGGAAGTTGAACGCCATATGAAACTCGTCGGCGTCGCCGAAGTAGGGCAGCAGATCGGCGGGCCACTGATTGGCCTCGGCCAGCAGAATCCGCCCGTTGTAGCGCTTGTCGAACTCGCGGCGCAGCTCCTTGAGATAGCCGTGCGTCTCCGGCAGGTTCTCGCAGTTGGTGCCCTCGCGCTCGAACAGATAGGGCACCGCGTCGGCTCGAAAGCCATCCAGCCCCATATCGAGCCAGTAGTTCATCACCTTCATAATCGCCCGGCGTACGCGCGGATTATCGAAGTTGAGGTCCGGCTGGTGCGAGAAGAACCGATGCCAGAAGTAGCGGCTGGCCTCAGGGTCCCATGTCCAGTTCGAGCGCTCGGTATCGATAAAGATGATGCGAGCATCCTGGTATTTTTCGCGCGTATCGCTCCAGACGTAGTAGTCGTGGTAGGGCGAGTTGCGATCTTTGCGCGCCGCCTGGAACCAGGGATGCTCATCGGACGTGTGATTGATCACCAGATCGCTGATCACGCGAAGGCCGCGTTGATGCGCGGCCTTCAGAAATTGCTTGAAGTCTCGGATGGTGCCGTAGTCGGGATGGACCGCGTAGTAATCGGCGATGTCGTAGCCGTCGTCGCGTAGCGGCGATGGATAGAACGGCAGCAGCCAGATGCAATCGACGCCCAGATCTTGCAGATAGTCCAGCCGCTCGATCAGGCCGCGAAAGTCGCCGATGCCGTCTCCGTTGCTATCTTGAAATGCCTTGACGTGCAGCTCATAGAAGATAGCATCCTTGTACCACAGTTCGTCGTTATTCAATAGCTGCCTCACTCTGCGTCTAGTTCGAGCTACCCCTTCCGTCGGTTGACGGGATTGTACGCAACTTTGTCGATGTTGCAAGCTCAGCAACCTATGTACCGTGCGTTCGGGCAGAGTCCAGCGATCAGAGCACAAGCGAACAACGAAGTTGTACGTTTGGTTCCTTTGTTCTTTGTTCTTTGTTCTTTCGTTTGGTTCCTGGTTCTCCGTCACGGCTGGACCGGCGTCCACACCAGGTTGGGCAGCCGATCGATGAGCGGCCCTTGCAGGTAGCCGATCGGCCCGGCGATATGCACCAGCAGATCGTCGACCTCGATGACGAGCGCCGCCGCGTTGTCGTTGGAGAGCAGCCAGGCGGTCTGGGATTCTCCGGCGATGGTGACGGGGATCGCGCGGCTGCTGCTCCAGCTCTGCACCGATGTCTGGTAGCGCAGGATATGACGCATCAGATCGTGCGGTCCCTGCGTGATCGTGATCGGAAGATCGTCGGGCGGGAAGCGATAGATCCGCTGATGCCAGATGTCGGAGGGCACGAAGCTATCCCAGCGCTGCTGCCAGAGGCCGCTGTTCGACAGTTGCGTGCGCGAGCCGCGCTGCTGGGGTGGCTCGCCGACGGCCACCTCCGGCGACGCGGGCCAGGCCAGCACGCGCCGGACGGGCGGGTACATCGAGGTATCGATCGCCGTCTCACGTACTGCCGTCACCTGCATCGTCAGCGTATCGGCGGGCAGCGGCGACAGCTCCAGCAGCGCATCCTTCGCCGGCGCAGCGACCGCCCCTCGCTCGATGATGGTTGTGCTCACCAGGGGCGTCTCCTGGCCTTGCGGCGAGCGGTGGAAGAGCGCGAACGCCTTGGGCATGAACGTCTCGCGGTCCAGCCAGAGCCGCCGCACGATCACGCCGTCGATCAGGCCCTCGGTCCAGGGCGTCTGCTGGAGTCCGGGGCTGTTGAACTCGAAGCTAAGCGTGACGAAGCGGTACGGCGACGACTGTTGCAAGACCCACGCGCCGTCCTGATCGAGGATCGTGATCGGCTCGTTGGCGCGTAACAGCGAGCGCACCATCTCGACGCCGGGCTGCTGCGGTTTGAGCGGGAGCACTGCCGCGTCGCCGGTGTAGAGCCGACCATCAACGCTCATATACACTTTGAACTGGCTGCCGTCGCTGGCGATCAGCGCGTAGGGCGTGTCGTCGGGAAGCGCGCGCAGATCGCGGAAGCCGCTTAGCTGGCCGTCGGCGTAGATCTGCCACTGCTTTCTGATCAGCGACTCCGGCGAGCGCTGCGCAGCGGCGATCTGGTAGGGATCGCTCAGGTGCGTCGACTCGGGGTTGACGCGAACGACGGTTTTAGTCGCGCTGTACAGGGCACTGTCAGGCTGTGGTTGCAGCGCGATAAAGGCGCGTCGAATGCTGTCGTGAACCGGCTGCGGCAGCGGTCGCGCGTCGAGAAACCCGGCGTCGAGCGCGATCCAGATCTGGGGATCGAAGAGTTGCAGCGTGTCGATCACGTCCAGTAGCTCTGCTTCGGACCAGCCGCCAGCATATAGCGCGATCGTCGGGCTGAACTTATTGTCCCGCTCCCGCGCCGGGCGCAGCCGCGCGCTCCAGATGCCCGGCCTGGGCTGCGCGGCGACGTCGACCAGCCACGGCCCGCGCGCGATCTGCTTAACCGTAGCCGCGCCAGGATGCCAGTCCAGATCCGAGATCGTAAGCCAGCGATCGTTGCCTAGAAACGTAGCGACGCTGCCACGGGGCACGCCCAGCGGCGTGTAGTCGATATAAGCGACGATCGGGTTGAGCGTCAGCATCGCGGCGCGACTGGTGTCCGGCGGCATCTCACGCGGCAGATACCACTGCTGGGAGTCGCCGACGAGCGTGCTCAGGCTGACCACGTGCTGCGGATTCAGGGCGGGGCATGCTGCATCGAAAAGCTGCTCGCGCGTGACCGACTGAGGCCAGCGTGGTAAATGCGCCGGGATGGATGTCTCGATCTGCTCCTGGGCCTGAAGCCGCCACAGATCGCGCGTCTTGGTCTGACCGCCGCCCAGGGCGACCTCTTGAACGCCGTAGAGCTGCCTGGAGACGGGATCGATCCGCAGCAAGATCTGCCGCGCGGGCTCCGCCTGTCGGTCGGTGTAGCCCAGCACCACCAGCGAGCGCTGCTGCTCCTGCCGCGTACCGAACGAGCGCAGGTCGTCGGCGACCAGCGCTTGCCGCAGCGCGCCGTAGCCCAGGCCGTACGCGCCCTGCGACAGCCGCGCCTCGCGCGCGGCGCGCTGCTGCTCCGGCGTCACCCGGAAGGTCAGCGCGGCCTGATCGAGCATCCGAAACTGGGCGCTGGCGTCGGTGCGCCAGGGACACGAGGAATAGCTCGGCTCGCCCGCGTAGCTCAGGCGGCCCTTGCCGTCGCCAAGCTGCCACTCGACCAGCCGGTTGTTATACCGCACCTCGACGCGATAGTGCTCCGGCGCTGCTCCGCTCAGCCACAGATCGGTGATCAGCGGCTCGGCGCTCTGGAGCCGTGGATCGATCGCCCACACTTGCCGATGCAGCGTATCCGAAACCGGCGCGCTCATCCAGCCGTCGATCGTCTCCTGCACCAGCGCGCGGGCGGTGGCGGGCGCTGCTGCCTGCTGAGCGATACGATTGCCCCAGGGCACGACGAGCAGCGCGACCACCAGGCCGATGCTGAGGAAAAACGCCGGAATCCAGACGCGGCGCTGCTGCCACCAGCGCTGCGGCTCCGCTGCCTGCCGAGCGATCAGCGCATCCTCGATCGCGTCGATACAGGCGGGCGGCAGGTGCTCTTTTTTGAGCGTCTCCTGAAGCATCCCGCGCAGTGTCGCGATCGCGTTCTGCCAGCTTGTCTGAGCCGCCCGGCAGCGCGCGCATGTGCGGAGATGCGCCATGGGCTGCGTATGCAGCCCAAGCTCGGCCTCCAGCCAGGTCCCTAGCGTCAGATGCGCTCCGTCGGGCTGCGTGTCCGCGAGCGGAATATTGGTCGTGCGAGTCAGCAGCGTCGTCAGCCGCGCGATCATCGCCTGCGGAGTCTGCCCGACGATCGCTGCAAGCCGCTCGCCGTCCACATGGCGCAGCAGCCACAGGCCAAGCAGCGCGCGATCAAGCGGCTCGATCCGGGCGAGCGCGCGCGGCAGCACCCGGTTGCGGAGCGGCTGTCGCCAGCGCTGCCGCTCGGTGATCAGCGCGTGGTAGAGCGCCTGCTCGGCCTCGGCGCCGGTCGCGCCGGAAAATACGCGGCAAAATGCTGCCACGGTGGCGGCCTCGGCTGCTGCGCGCTGGTTCGTCAGCAGCAGCGCCAGCTCAAAAACGGTATCTCCCCAGCGGGTAGCTGCGGTGCGCCATGCCTCCATCGTCACTGCTGGTCCTTCCCCTGAGCTTAAGCGACAGGATGTATAAACTATACGATTGGAAGGCGGCGCGCGTCAATATGGGTGCGAGGAGCACGGGCGTTAAGCCTTTGTTCGCTTGCTCCTTTGTTCCTTTGTTCAAAAGCGATTTGCCCAGTAGCCCACAAAAATAAACAAGGCGCACCAGATTCTTTTCTTCCAGCGCACCTTGTAGGAGACAATCGGATATGGTGTAACGTGCTACCGCACGCGGCGACGCTCCACGCCCGCCTGATCGCTGGGATCAGGCCCGACCACATCGGTATCTCCGCGCCGCAGATCGCGCTCTTCGCGGTTCATACCCGGCTCGAACTCATCCGAGGCGGGAGTCGCAGCAGCGCTGCCACCGGTGCCAAGGCCCACCGCGACCGGCGTGTGATCCTCGGTGCGATCGCGTGGCGTCATGCTATGCTCGTCCGCCGCTACCTGCTCCTGCGGCTCGCCTGGCACTTGCTGCGGCGCGTATATCTTCTCCTGCTCGTCTGCGTTTTTGAACAATCGATCTTCGCTCATGCTCCCCTCCTGTACTCCTCGGTATTATAGCCTCACACGGCTAGCCCTTGACCGCGCCTGCAGTAAGGCCGGCCATGATTCGGCGCTGGAAGATTAGCGTCAGCACCACCAGCGGCACCGTCACCACGACAGTCGCGGCCATGATCGGACCCCAGGGGATCTCAAAGCCGCCGCTGGTCTGCGGCGCGAAGTTGAAGATCGCCAGCGTGACGGTGTAGCGATCGGGCGTCTGTGTGAACGAGAGCGCGTAGAGAAACTCGTTCCAGGCGGCGATAAACGCCAGCAGGCCCGTCGTCACCAGGCCGGGCGCGGCGAGCGGCAGCAGCACCTTGTAGAAGGTCTGGAACGGCGTCGCGCCGTCTACGTAGGCCGCCTCCTCCAGCTCGCTTGGCATCGCCTTGAAGAAATTGGTCAGCACCCAGACCGTAAACGGCAGCGTAAAGATCAGATAGGTCAGGATCAGCGCGCCAAGCCGGTTGAACAGCCCAAAGCGGTTGACCATGTTATAGAGCGAGCCGAGCACCGCGATCTGCGGAAACATCGTCATCGACAGCACGAGATACAGCACGGGGCTGCGGCCTCGGAAGCGGAAGCGGCCCAGGGCGTACGCGCCGAACGCGCCGATGATCAGCGACAGAATCGTCACCGACCCGGCAACGATCGTCGAGTTGAGCAGCGCCACCAGGAAGACATTGTTGCGAAAGACAGTCCCGTAATGCGCCAATGTGGGGCTGTTGGGCCAGTACTCGACTGGCGTCTTGAAAAGCTCGTTGGTCGGCGTAAACGACGATTTCAGCGCCCAGTAGAACGGAAACATGGTATAGACTAGAATGACGGCGACCAGAAAGTAAAAGAGGCCACGCGAGACAATATTTGAACGAGATTCCGGCATATTACGCCTCCTCTACTTTCAGGAACGTGACATACAGCGCTACAAAGATGCCGATGATGATAAAGATCGCCATACTGATCGCCGCGCCGTATCCCAGATCGGAGAAGTTGACCAGATTTTGCTGGTTATAGATCGCCATCGTCTGCGTATCCTGGCGCGCGCCGAACATCACGTAGAAGACATCGAAGACGCGCAGCGCGTCCAGCGTGCGGAAGATCAGCGTGACCAGAATCGCGGGGCGCAGCAGCGGCAGCGTGATGCGGAAGAACTGCTGAATCCGGTTTGCGCCGTCCACATACGCGGCCTCATAGACATCGCCGGGGATCACCTGCAAGCCCGCCAGCAGCAGCAGCGCGACAAAAGGCGTGGTCTTCCAGATGTCCACCGCCGCAATCGCCGGGATCGAGGTGCCCGGATCGGCGACGAACGCGACGTTCTGGCTGATCAGCCCAAAGCGCCTGAAGAGATCGTTGATCACGCCGTAGATGTCGTTGTACATCCACTTCCACATCTGGGCCGAGACTACCGTCGGGATCGCCCACGGGATCAGCATCGCCGTGCGCATCAGGCCGCGCCCTTTGAAGTTGGAGTTGATCACCAGCGCCACGCCCAGGCCGAGCAGAAACTCGAAGACGACGGTGAGCGCCGTGAACTGAACCGTAACCCAGATCGATTGGCGAAACTGCTGATCCTGAATCAGGTAGGCGTAGTTCTCCAGGCCGATAAATTTGGTAGGCGACGTGCTGGCGAGACGCGCGTTGGTGAAGCTCAGATAGATCGTTTGCAGCAGCGGCCAGAGCGCAATGAAGGCGACGATGGCGAGCGTTGGTGTGAGCAACAGCCAGGCCAGGCGGGTACGCGCACGTGTGAGATCGGTATCTTTGCCGCGTTTAGGCGCAGTGGTTGCCTGCCGGGTACTGACAACCGGTTGTCCTTGTCCCATGAGAAACTCTCCTTCTGGGCGAAGAGGGGGAGCCAGGCTGCTCCCCGCTCCCCGCCCGCGTGCCGGTTACAACCGAGTCACGTTGTTCGCGTTGTAAGGGTGTAGCTCCCTCCTCGGCGAACCACTGCCGACATGTTAGCGTGAGCCGACGATCCGCTCGATGCGCTGCTGGACGCCCGGTAGCACCTGCGCGGCATCCTGCCCGTTGAGGATCTGGTTCATGCCCTGGAAGAACGCGGTCGAGACTTCGTTGTAGCGCTCGCCGGTGGTGGCCGATGGGCGCGTCACGCGCTGCACGTCCGCCAGGTTCTCCAGGAACGGCATAGCCTTGATCACCGCCGCATCCTCGGCGACGCTCGCAATCGTGGGCACGTAGCTGCCGATCAGCGCGCGGTAGGTCTGGACCTCAGGGCTGGTCATGTAGCGCACGAACTCGATCGCGGCGTCCTTGTTCTTGGAGTAGTTCGAGACGGCGAGCTGCCAGCCGCCGACGGTGCCGACCGGCTTCTGGTCTTCCGCTGCCGGCAGCGGCGCGACGTCGAACTTGCCCTTGATCGGCGAGTCCGCGCTGTTGCCCGCGGAGTAGGCGTACGGCCAGTTGCGCATGAAGGCGGCGTTGCCGCCCTGGAAGGTGTTGCGCGCTTCTTCTTCCTGGTAGCCCGTCACGCCACGCGGCGAGATCGTGCCGATCCAGCCACGCGCCTTGTTGAGGATCTCGACGGCCTGCGGATTGTTGACTGTCACCTTGCCGTCCTCGTCGATGATCGTGCCGCCGTTGCTCGACGCCAGCCACTCAAGCGCGTCGCAGGTCAGGCCCTCGTAGGCGTTGCCCTGGAAGACGAAGCCCTGGAAGTCAGGCGTGCTGGCGCGCTCGCCGTCCTGAATCTTCTTTGCCATCTCCTCAAGCTCGTCCCAGGTCTTGGGCGGCGCGCTGTAGCCGTACTTCTGAAGCAGGTCGGTGCGATAGAAGAGCATGCCGAAGTCGCCGAACCAGGGCATCGCCACGAGCTTGCCCTCGATGGTGTTGTTCTGGATGATGCCCGGATAGTGCTGCTTGGCCTCCTCGCCCAGCGCCTGGGTCAGATCGGCCAGATGCGGAGCGAACGCGCCCGGCCAGATCACGTCGACCATCAGCACGTCGATGTCGCCCGACTGTGCCTGGAACAAGCGCTGGTAGGTAGCGTAGTTCTCCGTCGCGTTCTGCGGCTTGGGCACGATGTTGACCTTGATGCCAGTCTCCTGGGTGAAGCGATCCGCGAGCGCCTTGTCCAGGTTCGCGCCGATGCCGACCGTATCGCCGTAGTAGGTGATGGTCGCGCCGCTGTACTGCTTGGCCTGCTCAGCGCCCGCGAAGGCCGGAGCTGTCTCAGCCGAAGGCTCCGCGCCGATCAGCGACTCATCGCCGCCGCCCGTGGCGCCGCCCGCCGTGCCGGTGGCGGCTGTGTCGGTTGCCGATGGCGATGCCGCCGCGCCCGTCGTTGCCGCAGGAGATGCCTCGGTGGTGGCTGCCGGTGATTCTGCTGGTGATGGTGATGCTGCCGGTGACGCCGATGCGGCTGGTGATGCTGCCGGTGACGCCGATGGCGATGCCGCCCCGGTTGTTCCCGCCGGTGCTGCTCCCTCGCCACCACCGCACGCGACCAAGATCGGCACGAGGAGCGCGATCAAGAGTAGCCAGGCGAAACTTCGTCGATGGACCATATATGCTCCTTTGCCGCCGTTGATTCCCACGCCGTCGCGGGACAACAAGACGGCACTGACCACTATATCAGCCAGCGTAACAGGGGAACGTGCCTAGATGTCTACGGTACGATCACCCTGTAGCAGCAACATACATACCAACATAGCTGTGATGGGGGGATAGGTTGGAGCACGCTGCGAACTGGCGAGTTGCGCGAGTTGTTCAGGGGCGGCGATACCCCTATTTGATCGGCCTCTTCGTCGAGCGCCGAGGATGCGGACGAGTTGTTAGATCTGGCGGAGCGCTGCCTTTTTCACGGTCGGCGATCTCGTCGCGCGGCACGTAGCCCGATGCGACCAGCAGCAGGCGTGTGTTTTCCGCGCTCCAGAGGGCAATCACGCCGGGCACGATCGCGAAGAGCGGCGGGATGAAGACCAGCACGACGACCAGCAGGAGCAGCAGGACGAGCGAGATGAGCACGCCGGGCGCATTGGCAAACACCATGATCAAGGCATTGCGCAATGTCGTCCGTAGATGCTGCTCCTGCTGCCGCAGCGCGAGCGGAAAGGCAAAGAGCGCTATGCCCAACCAGATGATCAGGAGCGTCCCAAAGAACACAGCGATCACCTGAAAAACCGCTGAGTCGGATGCGCCATAGAAGCCGATGTTGAGCCGGATGATGAAGAAGCCGAGCGCGAGGATGATCGTCAGCAGCGAGCTCCAGCGAAGATCGGCGCGCAGGTGGCTGAAAAAGCTACGCCAGTCGGCGCTGCGCTCCTCGGTCATCGGCTGTACCACCCGGTGCAGCGCTGCCGTGCCTACCCCGATCGGCAGGATCAGGATCGCGGCGGCGTACCACAGCAGGCTCACGAGCAGCAGCGTGCCGAGGTTTTCGTACCCATGACGTAGGGTGCGCATCAGCGTGCGAAAGGCAATCGCAACCGACGGCGCGCGACGCCGAGCGGGTGAACGATCGGGTCGGTCAGATGTCATCACGCTCCCTTTCGCTGCTTCCAAGGTTGATCCTACCTGCGCTCGCCAATACCGTCCAGATGATCATAGCTGCCAGTTCAGAATCAAAGCGCTGTGTGAGAAAGCCCTGGCCTTACGGCGCACGAGCGAGATCTTGCGCTCCTTCTGGGGCGATTCCGTCAATGCTTTCTTCAATACTACCACAATCTCGCAATCTGCTTGCAGCCATACAGGACCTTTGGGCCTTGCCTGCTGCGGCGATCGATGCTCCGCTCTCGCGTGGGATACAGCTATGGGAATGTGTGCCTGTCCCTGTGATCGTATGTTGCCCAGGCTGGTATAGCAAGGCTGACCCCGCGTATGGGACGAGCCTTCGGGCAGGGCGGTACTGCGTTTCTTTTGGTGCATCGCTTTGCGCTGAAAGCGCGAGGCGATGCACCTTCACCTGGTTCGTAGCTTGCTGCCGCAGGATAAAAGCTGTATGAGAGCGGATGACCGGGTACGCTCTGGTGATCTATTGTCCCGCCAGGCCGCTGTAGCTGGTGCCCTCGATGTAGTATTTGCTGAAGATAAAGAAGAGAATCAGCATCGGGATCGCGTTGAACATCGCGCCGACCAGAATTGCGGTCAGGTCGTTGGTATACTGGTAGCGGAAGAAGCTCATGCCAACGGTCAGCGTCATCAGCTTCGGGCTTTGCAGGAAGAGCAGCGGCGCGACAAAATCATTCCACGAGCCCTGGAATTGCAGAATCGCGAACGTCAGTAGCGCGGGCTTCGACAGCGGCAGCGCGATATTCCAGTAGGTGCCGAAGCGCCCCAGGCCGTCGATATAGGCCGCCTCCTCAAGCTCCTTGGGGATCGACCTGAAGAATTGTGCCAGCATCAGAATGCCCACCGGCACGATCAGCTTCGGGACGATCAGCGGCCAGTACGTGTTGATCCAGCCCAGGCGCGAGTAGAAGACGTAGCCCGGAATCAGCGTGACGGCTGCCGGGATCGCCATGCTGGCGATGATCGCCGTAAAGATCAGATCGCGGCCCGGAAAGCGAATCCGCGCGAAGGCATAGGCCGCCAGCGAGCAGAAGAAGAGCTGGGCGATCACGTTGACCAGCGCCAGCCAGGTGCTGTTGAAGAGCCAGCGCGGCAGCAGACGTCCCTGGACCGCCGGGATCGAAAAGCTCCAGACACGCACCCAGTTGTCGACGCGCCACTGCTCAGGCACGATCGTCGGTGGAAACGCATTCACCTCGGCGGCGGTCTTGAAGGTGCCGAGGAACGACAGGATGAAGGGCGTAAAAGCAAAGAGCGATAGCAGCGCCAGCAAGAGGTAGCGGATCGTGATGCCGATATAGGCCGACGCCGGACGCTCCTCGCGCGCGCTGGTCGCTGCAACTGGTTGCTGTTTTGCCGAGACAGCCATACAAATCCCCCTTTTCGTCGCAGCTACTCGCCGAGATTCGCGCGCTCGATATAGCGGCGCTGGATGATGGTAATCAGCACGATGATCGCCGCCAGGATGAACGCCATCGCCGCGCCGAAGGACGCTTCGGGCTGCGTGCCCTTGCCGAGCGTCTTTTGATAGATTAGCAGCGTCGGCGTGAGCGTCGTCTTGAGCGGCCCGCCCTCAGTCAGTACGTACGCCTGGTCGAAGACCTGGAAGGTGCCGATCGTACCCAGAATCACCACCAGCGTAATCACCGGACGGAGCATCGGCAGCGTGATATACC
Organism: Herpetosiphonaceae bacterium; assembly: GCA_036374795.1. Taxonomy (NCBI): domain Bacteria; kingdom Bacillati; phylum Chloroflexota; class Chloroflexia; order Herpetosiphonales; family Herpetosiphonaceae; species Herpetosiphonaceae bacterium. The sequence continues at coordinate 21,603 of DASUTC010000025.1, read as the reverse complement.
AGAAGGCGCGCGGCCCGGTCGCCCCGTCGATCGATGCGGCCTCGTACAGGTGGCCGGGAATGTCTTGCAGCGCCGCCAGGAACATGATCATGAACGTCGGAATGGTTGTAAAGATGTTCATGACCATCAGCGCGGTCCAGGTGATGCTCGGCCCGCGAAAAAAGTTCGGCGGGCTGGTGACGCCAAAGACCTGAAGGATCGGATCAAAGATGCGGTCGGCGTTGCGCAGCCAGGCAATATCGGTGCCGAGCGCGTAGTTGATAAAGCCGCGCCGCTGGTAGAGCCAGAAGAAGATCAGCGAGATCACCACCGACGAGGCCACGCTGGGCGAGTAGAGCAGCGTGCGGAAGAAGCGAATGCCCTGAAGCCGCGTGTTGAGCAGCACCGCCAGCAGGATCGCGCCGATCGTCTGGAACGTGGTGACGATCACAAAGTACCAGAAGGCATTCGTCAGCGACACCCGAAAGTCTGGCTCGTTCAGGGCACGGATGTAGTTACGCAGCCCGACAAAGGCCGGTGGCTTTTGCGCGAACGAAGCCGTCAGATCGGTGAAGCTGATGTAGAACACGTAGGCCAGCAGGCCATACGTGAAAATACCAGCGATGATCAAATAGGGCGCAATAAACAAATAGCCGGTCAGCGCCTCCTGCCGCGCCAGTGTGCTGCTGCGCCGTTGGGGCGGAGTCGCCGCATTGGTTGAGGCCGCCATGCCTCGCCTCCTTCTAGCCGGTAGACCCTTGTGGGCGACGCGCCCAGGTGGGTACGTCGCCCACGCGAGCTGCCTACCGCTGCATAATTTGATCGACTTCCTGTGCCGCCGCGTCGAGCGCCGACTTCACATCCGAGCCGCCGACCAGAATCGCCTCGATGCCGTTCTGGTTGATCGCGCGCACCACGTCGGCTTTCTTGGCGGGTCCGCCGAAGACCACCTCTGAGACGCGCCCGTTCTGCGCGGCCTGGACCAACGTCTGCGCGACCGGGTTCTGCGCGAAGTACGGATCGTCGGCCAGGCTCTGCAAGCTGGGCTGCGCCAGGCCGCTCGGGATCAATGCCTGCTGGTTCTGCTCGCTGGTCAGGAAGAGCACGGCGGCTGCCGCAGCCTTGGGATACTTGGTGTTGGCGTTGGCGGCAAAGCCGTTGGTGAAGAGCAGCGAGGTCTGCTGCCCGCCCTCAGGCGTCGGCAGCGGCACGGCGGTATATTTCACATCCTGGCCGCCCTGCTGCGGATCGGCCATGAACGGCACCAGCCAGCCGCCCTCGACGACCATCGCCGCCGCCTGCTTGGCGAACGCCTCGCCGCACCAGCCCGCGCTGAGATCCTGGAACGTGGCGGCGGAGCCTTCTTCCTGAACGTCTTTCCAGAACTGGATCGCCTGAATGCCCTTCTCGTTGTTGAAGACCGCCTTGCCGTTCTCGATGATCGGGTTGCCGTTCTGAAGCATCGACGCGCCGTAGCGCTCGATGTCCGGCGTGAGGCACAGCCCGTAAACTTTGCCCGCGCCTTCGCCCTGCGTCATCTTCTTGGCGGCGTCTCTGAGATCGTTCCAGGTCTTGACGCTGGCCGGATCGACGCCCGCTTTCTGGGCAAGATCGGTGTTGACGAACAGCACCAGCGGGTTGAAGTCCTTGGGCAGGCCATAGGTCTTGCCGTCGGCCTGGTAGAGGCTGATCAGCGACTCGTAGTAGTCGTCTGCCGCCCGCCCAACCTGGCTCATCGTGTCGTCGAGGGGCAGGAGCAGCCCTTGCGGGGCGAGCGTGCCCATCAACTGCCCGTTGAGCAAGAAGACATCGGGCGCGTTGCCGCCGGAGAAGCCAGCGGTGATCGTCGTCTCATACTCGGCGGGCACCGGCTCGAAGGTCAGCTTGGCATTGGGGAAGAGCTGGTTGAAGCGCTCCGCGCCCTCGGTGTAGAGCTGCTGCTCGGTGTTGTTGCCCGACGCGAGGAAGCGGAGCTGCGCGCCGTCTTCGACTTCCAGCTTGCTGAAATCGAGTTCAGCGCCGCCAGCGCCAGGCGATCCCGCAGGCGATCCGGAGGGCGATGCATCTGCTGCTGTCGTCGAGGTGGCGGCGGGGGATGCTTCACCAGTGGCCGCTTCTGATGCAGCAGGCGATGGCTCAGCGCTCGCCGCCGGAGATCCTGGCGCGGATGCAGCTGGCGAGCCTGCGCCGGGGGTGGTCGTGGTTCCTGCACCGCCACCGCCGCATGCCGCGAGGAGCGGCAGGAGCAGCGACAGGAGCAGCGTCACGAGATAGATTCGCTTGTTAGACATCTTCATCGACTCCTTACTGTTGTGAGCGAACGCGGCTTAATCCATCGGCTGTGATTCGGTGTGAGTGCGGCCTCACCTCCTCCCGATGTCTACGAAATCGCGGTAGCACGAGCCGAGCTATAGGCTGGGGAGCAGCTATAGATTATACTCGCAATCGATGCCGCGTTTTGCTCCGTATACGCCGACACAGCGCATCCCAATCATCGAGCGGCGCTGTGTCGGCTGTGTTTGGGAGGGTTGTGCCGCCTAGCCTTTGCCCTGGGTGGTATCGCGCGCGCCCTCATTGTCCTCGCGCTCGTGCGTGACAATCGGCACCGGCACAGGCGAGTTGATGCCGGTATCGGGGCGGACCGGCACGACGCCTACTCGATCGGCGGTATCCTGTCCACGCCCGGTTTCTCCCACGCCGCGCTCGTCCAGCTCGTCGCTGATCTCGCCCGGCACCTGCTGCGGGGCGTAGATGCGCTCCTGCTCGTCCATGTTCTGGAAGAGCGGCTTGTCGCCGGATGAGCCGGTGTTTTGATTTCGATCGCTCATACCATCATTCCTTTCCGAGGTCCGAGTTTCAAGGTTTCAAGCTTGTCGAGCCTTGAACGTTGAACTTCGTTCTTTCGCCCCCGCCTAGAGCTCGCGGCTGCGCGTCGGCTCGTCGCGGTCAAGCGGGTCGATCGCTTTGGCTCCCGGTATCGGCGTGTCGATCGCTGTCGTCGGGGTGCCCGGCACGATCGGCTCCGTGCCCGCAGCCCGCGCGCCGCGCTCGTCCAGCTCGTCGCTGATCTCACCCGGCACCTGCTGTGGGGCGTAGATGCGCTCCTGCTCATCCATGTTCTGGAAGAGCGGCCTGTCGCCGGAACTACCCGTATTTTGCGTTCGATCGCTCATGCTGCGCTCCTTCTCGCCGTCAGGCCACTTCGACCGACACCGCCGCCGAGCGGCGGTCGCCGTACGCGATCTGTGCTCGTCCGGCATCGATCTGCACTGCAACCTGCTGCCCGACGCCGACTTCGAATACCAGGCTATCGCCCAGCATGGTGCTGTGTCGCGCTGGCAGACTTGGACTGTAGCCGGTCGTTTCGATCGCTGCAACTGCTGTACCACGGGGCGAGAAGCTAATGCCGATGGCCTGCGGGCCTTGCAGGTGCTCGACGGTGCAGCCGCTCCTGGCGACAGTGATGTTGAGCAGGTGCGCCCCAACCCGTAGGCCGCTCACGGTCGCAGAGGGCCATGCCTCCGGCAGCACGGGCGCGATCGACAGCCGGTGCTCGTGAGCGCGCGGATCGAGGCCGAGCACGCCTTCGAGCCAGCCCTGGAGGTAGAGCCCCGCCGACCACAACTGGACGAAGCATAGGCCCTCCGGGATCAGCTCTTTGAACGCGCCCAGCATGCCCTGGCGCACCGTCAGCGAGATGTTGCTCAAGAAGCGCAGCGCGTGCTCGACACGGCCATAGCGGAGCTCCGCCAGCACCATCAGCCCGGTCGGCAGCGTCCACACGCGATCCTCACGATCGCGGGTATGCACCAGGCCCCAGCGATTGGTGAACTCGCGCTCCAGCGTTTCCAGCACCCGCACCGCGCGATCGGGCCGCGCGATGCCGAGCTGCACCGGCACGACCTGCGTCCAGTGTCCGTCGAGCTGTGGCCGGTAGTCCGAGTGCAGCGAGTCGGCGTACAATCCCTGGTCGGGCAGCCACCAGTCGCGCTCGAAGCGATGGAGCCAGTCGTTGGCAAGGCGGGCGTAGTCCTCTGCCTCAGGCCGGCCCAGCACGCGCGCCATCTCGGCCAGCGCGCGCCACGCCCCGTAGAGGTAGCAGGCCGAGTCGAGCTTGAGCGATCCCATGCCGGTCCGCTCGACCATCGCGTCTCCTGTGGGATAGCCGTCGCGGTCCCAGTCCCAGATACCCGGCAGGTAGTCCATCACGCCTTCGCGGCAGACCGGGTAGATCACGCGCAAAAAGGAGATGTCGCCGGTCCAGCGGATATAATCCCAGACGGCCATCGCGAACTGCGGCGTTTCCTGGGTGTTGCCCGGATTGAAGACCCGCCCGTTGGTGGTGATCTCGTGCGGCACGCGGCCACAGGCGCGGCGAGCATGATCGCCCAGCAGGCCAAGCGTGGAGCGCATGATCGTCGTAAAGCCTGCGGCGGTCGCGCCGGGCGTGGTGTAGGTGTTGTCGCAGCCGAAGAGCTGGGGATATTCGGGAATGCCAGCCAGAAGAAAGCCGGGCAGATACGGGCCGTAGTCGGCCTCAAGCATCAGCAGATTGGCCTTCGCCAGGATCCAGTCGTGGTTGATCTGCTGGTCGGGCGTGCTCAGCGCTACGCCTTCCAGGGCGGTCTTGTGGTAGCGCTCGCGTTTGTGTTGCAGCAGCTCAGCGCCGCGTCCGGTCGCGTTGCCAAAGAGCTGGAGCGCGCCGTAGTGTCCGTTCTGGTGATCGCAGGCTACCAGAAACTCCAGATTGACGCGCTCGTCGGGCTGGAGCGTCAGGTTGTAGCGCAGCTCCGCCGTGTGGCTGCGGTCGCGCTTGCCGAAGGCGATCTCGCCGGGCATCGTTGAGCTGCCGAAGACGACGCCCCAGCGGCCCTGCCAGAGCTTATCGAAGGCCACGACCAGGCCATGATCTTGCAGCATCTCGACGCCGCCGCGCTCCCAGCCGCTAAACCACGTCGGCAGGATATTGACCTGCGCCACAAAGCCAAGCTTTCCGCTCCAGGCGGTCGCTCCGGTGTTGGCGATCTCGATCAGCGAGAAGAGCACAGCTTCGTCGTCGGCTACGAAGTCGGTGCGGCTGATGCGGAGCGGCCCGTGCGCGAACTGCATCGTGACATCGCTGAGATGGCCTTCAAATGCCTGGCAGCGCAGCAGGTCGTCGCGGCCCAACTGATCCTGGATCGAGAGATACCAGCCGTCTAAAAACTTGACCGGATGCGCCCAGACGCCGCCCATCTCACCCACCAGATGCTCCGCGCCGACGGGTTCGAGCGCGCCGTTGGTTGTGCCGATCGCGTACAGCTTCCGCCCCGACAGAAAGTATGGCGCCGGCCTGGGATCGGACGCTTCCAGGGCGACCGGCCCGAAACGCAGCGATTGTTGTGTTGTGCGAATCATTATTCCATTCAAAGCTGGCAGATGAGCCAGCGCGGATCGCGCCCGGACTCATCGCCAGTCTAACTACGTGCTATCGAGCCACGATATGTATCCAGTCCATACATTATAGCAGCCGAAACGGGCACATCCAGCAGCCCAGGATCAAAAATCGACTGAGCCGGTAGTCTATGCCACCAGCACAGTCGTAGGAGTAGGCGCGCAGTTGAGCCTTTATCACCTTCGGCGGCTCGTCGGGCGCAGCGAAGATCGCGGCGATGCGCGTCTCGCCGTAGCTCAGTCACAACCGCCGCTGTGGGGGGTGCGCCAGTCTCAGCCATGACCTTCTGACTTCTGCCGAACAAGGCATGTGCCGTGCTCGCAGGTTACGCATGTGAATCGATGCTACTCGCGGTTGAACTCCTCGGCGTTCCTCGGCGTGGTCGGTACGGGAACGTGCCGCCCGACCTCGGCGTTGCTCGATCCCACGGTGCCAACGTGCTCATCGCCGCTCTGCTCCTGACCACCCCGCAGACTCGGTCGATCGGTGTACTCGTGCTCTACCTGCTCGGCGATAAAGGCCTGATGCTCCGGGTCTTGCTGCGCGGCCACGTACTGCTCCTCAAGCTGCCGCTGCACGCCCTGGATCGCTTTGGCGGCGGCCTCACGCTCCCGCTGCAATTTGCGCTGCATCTCCTCGAAGCGCGCGCGATTGGCCTCGACCTGATCTTCAGGATTCGGGTTATGCTCGTAGCCGTGCGCGCGATCACCGATGCCGTCCGGCAATTCTCCTTCTACGCTTCGTCGTTCGCTGCTCATGCGATCGTCTCCTTGCTCCGCCGGATGCGCTGTCCGCTCCGGCTGCTGACGAGTTTCCTGCTCTCGCCCCTGCAAGGGATGTACCGCTGATTGCTGAGTTTCGAGTGCAAAGTTCCAGGCTTCAAGTTTCCCTTGCTTTTTGTGCTTGGTTCTCCGCCTAAAGCACCGCCTCATCCGGGTCGAGCTGGTAGGCGGGGATGGTATGCACGCCGATTACCTGCGGCCTGCCGCGCGCGCCGAGGCCAAGCACGAGGTAGATCTCGCCGACGATGCCGTGCAGCGTGTCGTGATCGATCTCGCGATACTCTTCCTCGCTCAACTGCTGCTGGCCCCACTTACGCCAGTACGGATCGAAGACTGGCACGCCCTCCTCGCTGTAGAGCCTGCCGATGCGGGGCATCAGCCGCGCCTCGAAGCGCTGTGCCTCCTCGTCGTAGGAGAAGAGCGCCTCGACGGTGTCGGGCCGCACCAGGCACACCGAGCGCTGCGGCTGCCGCCCAAGCACCTCGATCGGCGCGGGGTCGATGTGTTTGGGAAAGAATGCCTGGCGGCGCGCATCCGTCAGCTCGCGGATAAACGCGGGCGGTCCCTGGTTCCAATCGACGATCATGTTCTCGACGAAGGGCGGCTCCGGCTGTGGCTGGAGCACCTCCAACTGCACGACATCGCCCAGCCGGATCAGGGTGCCGTCTTCGTAGCGCACGTCGTCAACCGTCACCGGGCCGTTGGCTTTGATGGGCCGAATCCAGCGCAGGCCGGTGATCGGATCGGGCTGCGTTGTCATCCCCGCGATCGTCACACCGCTTCTGGTGCGGGCCATACCCAAAACTAAAACATCAGTCAGCACAGGGCTTCCCCCAAACATAGAAACAGACGCAACGTTGCCGCTAAGAACGGCGCTTGATCACGAGGACTGGTCGTGTTCGACCGCGTACAACTCTGCGCGCCTATCGTAGGAGACGGCGCGGCCTGTGTCAAGTGTGGAGTTGTGCTTGGGAAGCTGGAGGGTGGACCTGGGTCTATGCGGATGTTAGCGAGCCGGCGACTCGCTCGGTATCCCGCCCGCGCCGTTGATCGCGGCATCGACCTCGGCCAGCCCGGCCTCGACCTCGGCGATGCGCCCCTGCTTGATGTAGGCTGCCATGCGCTGCGCCTCTGGTGTCGTCGGCAGCCAGCCGGTCAGCACCCGTGGAAAGGTCAGCCGCCAGCCCTTGGTCGCGTTAGCCGACTGTCGATGCGGGTAGCGCAAGACCCGGCGCCCGATATGCAGCGCGTGCTCGTTGGTGGTGACGTTGCCCTGCCGCCCGGCCAGAACCTCGGACCACAGCGCGTTGCCGAAGGCCATCGCGCACTCCGAGCACGCATGTGGCCCGCCGCCAAGCTCACAGCCGCACGCCGTGCAGCGAACGAAGCTCATCGCCAGATCGACGACGGTCCAGGGCTGGCGCTCGAACTCGACCAGCACCACCTGCGCGAGCAGCAGCTCGTCGGCTGAGCCGGGCTGGATCTGCTCCTGATCGAGCAATGCCTGCCAGTCGGCCAGCCAGAAGACCTCGACGGCCTGATAGCACGAGGGACACTGCGGGTAGTTCGTGCCGCGCGGCTGCCCGCAATCGACGCACGGCAGCACGGCGCTTGGCCGTGGGTGGCGGCGCGCGGCGACCGGGATCTGGAACGCTTGGCTCATCCGTGCAGCCCTCCGCTCTGGATACGATTGCTCGCCTATTGTAGCTACTCCTGCCAGATGATACAATGGCTGTGCTCGTGCGTCACCTCTTCACCGCTCAACGTATACCATATGCGACACAACAGATCTAGCTCGGTATCGAGCTGCACGATCAGCGGCTTGCCGATCGACGCAGGCAATCGTCCGGCAGCGTAACATGCCTGCTGGTGCAACAGCCAGGCGCAAGCTATCGCTTGAAGCGAGGCCACTCATGGAACCGATCAACCTCTTCGCCCCTGAGTTCATCGCCGACCCGTACCCGTTCTACGCGAAGATGCGCGAGCAGCGCCCGGTGGCTCCTGTGGAGCCGGGCGGCTTCTGGGGCATCAGCCGGTACGCCGATGTCGACGCGGTCCTGAAATCTCCGGATCGCTTCTCGTCCGCCGGATTCGACCTGGCCTTCGAGCCGGAGTGGCTGGGGCACAACCCAGGCGCGCACACGATGCTCTCGAAGGACCCGCCCGCGCACACCAAATACCGCAATCTGCTCAACCGGGCATTCCTGCCGTCGGTCATGACCCGCATCGAGCCGAGCGTCCGCGCGCTGGTCGAGCGTCTGGCGGATCGCCTGGCGGACGGTCGTGAGGTCGAGTTTGTGAGCGAGTTTGCCACGCCGCTTACCGCTGGGGCGCTCGGTCAATTCCTGGCGCTCGATCCAAATCTGTACCCGCAGTTCAAGCGCTGGTCCGATTCGCTCGCGAGCGTCTCGCCGGTGCCGCACAGCCCGGAGCACGCGGAGGATGTGCGTAGAACCGTCGCGGAGCTCGAAAGCTACTTCGGATCGGTGATCGACGAGCGCTCGGCAGCGCCCGGAGAGGATATTATCAGCCTGCTGACGCAGGCGACGATCGACGGCGAGAGCCTGACCAGAGACGATCTGATCGCCTTTATGTTCCTGCTGGTCGTCGCCGGGATCGAGACGACGGTTCATCTGCTCAGCAAATCGCTGCTCATGCTCTCGCGGCAGCCCGATGTGCTGGAGCGCGTGCGGGCCGATGCGGCGCTCATTCCGCGCTTCATCGAGGAGATGCTGCGCTACGATCCTCCGACCCACAACCTCTATCGTCAGGCCACCCGCGATGTCGAGGTTGCCGGTGTGCGAATTCCGGCGGGCACGTTCGTGATGGTGATGCTGGCATCGGCCAACCGCGACCCCGATCAGTTTCCCAATCCCGACATGTTCGATCTCGACCGCCGCAATCACGGGCATGTCGCGTTCGGACATGGGCCGCATTTCTGCCTGGGCGCTGCCCTTGCCCGCCTGGAGTCGCGCTTGGCGCTGGAGTGCCTGCTGTCGCGCTTTGACGGCTTTACGATCACCACGAGCGACATTCCGTGGCATCAGACGCTCACCGTGCGCGGCCCTGCACGCCTGCCGATCCGATTCTTCGGCGGGTAAGGGTTCCAGGTCCGAGTCCCAATGAGCCTATCGACCCTACCCGACGCGCTCTTTCCACGTTACACTACACTCCGCCGACACGAGAGGACAGAAGCAAGCGGAGCAGCCCGGTGAAATATAAGCTCGTCATTTTTGATTTCGACGGCACCTTAGCCGATTCGTTTCCCTGGTTCCTGGGGATCGCCAACTCAATCGCCGACACCTACAACTTCAAGCGCATCGAGGCTAGCGAGATCGAGGCGCTGCGCGGCTATAGCGCCCGGCAGATGATCCAGCATCTCGGCGTGCCGCTCTGGAAAATGCCGCTGATCGCCCGACACGCGCGGAGCCTGACGGCGCGCGACATTGAGCATATCACGCTCTTCGAGGGCGTCGATCGTCTGTTGCGGCGGCTATCGCAGATGGGCGTGACGCTGGCGATCGTCAGCTCAAACTCCTACGACAACGTTCGGCGCGTGCTCGGCCCCGACAATGCGGCGCTGATCGCGTACTACGAGTGCGGCGCGTCGCTCTTTGGGAAGCGGGCGCGGTTCAGAAAAATCCTCAAGCAGAGCGGCGTGCTGCCGAGCGAGGCGCTGTGCATTGGCGATGAGATCCGAGACATCGAGGCGGCGACCAAAGAACATATTCCGTTCGGCGCTGTCGCCTGGGGCTTTACCAGGCTAGAGGCGCTCAAGGCGTATGCGCCTGCCCAGGTCTTCGCGCGGGTCGACGAGATTGCCGAGTGCATTGCCTGAGGTACGAAAGAACAAAAGAACCAAGAACCAAGCGCCAAAGACTACCCCTCTCCTGCGGAGGGTGCCCTCTGGGCTTGGAGAGCGGTGGCGCGCACGCGCCGGGGTGATGGCCTCGGTCGGTTGTCGCCGGTAGCAGGTCATGCTACACTTCGGGCGATAGATTGGCCGGGTTGCGCATGCCACCTGAATCTGTACTGCTGCCGCATGCTCGACAATGCCGTTGATAGATAGGTGATCCATGCCCACAGAATCGATTATTGTGCTCGACTTTGGCTCGCAGTACAGCCAGCTTATCGTGCGGCGGCTGCGTGAGGCGGGCGTCTATAGCGAGCTGCTGCCGTTCTACGCCGAGGCCGAGCAAGCGCTGATTCTCAATCCGCGCGGCGTGGTGCTGTCGGGTGGTCCCGCGAGCGTCTACGCGCCGGGAGCGCCGCAGATGCCCGCCTGGGTGATCGAGAGCGGGCTGCCGGTGCTGGGAATCTGCTACGGCATGCAGCTGATCGCGCAGACGCTCGGCGGCGGCGTCGAGGCGTCGATCAAACGCGAGTTCGGCCCCGCTGAGATCACGATCGACCATCCCGAATCGCCGCTTTTTGCCGCGCTCGATCAGCAGCAGCGCGTCTGGATGAGCCACGGCGATCGGCTGACGGGCCTGCCCACGGGCTTCCACCCGATCGCGCACTCGACGAACTCGCCCTACGCCGCGATGGGCGACGAGCGGCGGCGCTGGTATGGCCTGCAATTCCATCCTGAGGTGGTGCATACGCCGCAGGGCCGCGAGCTGATCCGCAACTTCGCCTACCGCGTCTGCGGCTGTGAGGGCGGCTGGACGGCAGAGGCGATTGCCGAGCAGGCGATTGCGCGCATCCGCGAGCAGGTCGGCGCGGGCCGTGTGATCTGCGGCCTCAGCGGCGGCGTCGACTCGGCGGTGGCGGCGGCGCTGATCGGCAGGGCGGTCGGCGAGCAGCTCACGTGTATCTTTGTCGATACCGGCCTGCTGCGCCTGGGCGAGGCCGAGCAGGTGATCGAAACCTTCCGCAATCATCTGCATATTCCGCTGGTCGCGGTCAATGCCGCCGAGGAGTTTCTCAGCGCGCTGGAGGGCGTCTCCGATCCTGAGGCCAAGCGCAAGATCATCGGCGAGAAGTTTATCCGCATCTTCGAGCGCGAGGCCGAGTCGCTGGGCGATGTGCAGTTTTTGGCCCAGGGCACGCTCTACCCCGACGTGATCGAGAGCACGGCGGCGGATCGCAACGTCGCGGCTAAGATCAAGACGCATCACAACGTCGGCGGCCTGCCCGAAAAGATGAACCTGAAGCTGGTCGAGCCGCTGCGCTACCTGTTCAAGGACGAGGTGCGCGCGGTGGGCCTGGAGCTTGGCCTTCCCGAAGCGTGGGTCTGGCGGCATCCCTTCCCCGGCCCCGGCTTGGCCGTGCGCATCCTCGGCCCGATCACGCACGAGCGGGCGGAGACGCTGCGCCGCGCCGACGCGATCTTCCTGGAGGAGCTGCGCCACTTCGGGCTGGAGCGCGAGGTGCAGCAGGCGTTCGCGGTGCTGCTGCCTGTGCAGAGCGTGGGCGTCATGGGCGATTATCGCACCTACGCCGATGCAATTGCGCTGCGGGCGGTGACGACCGAGGACTTTATGACGGCGGATTGGGCGCGTTTGCCCGCCGATCTGCTTCAGCGCGCGGCCAACCGGATCGTCAACGAGGTGCAGGGTGTTAACCGCGTCGTCTACGACATTACCTCCAAGCCGCCCGCAACCATCGAGTGGGAGTAGACGCGGTGCTGATCAGCCGAATGCCGCCGGGTACGCTGTATCCGGCGGCGTTTGTGTCCGGCGGCTGGGGTGTGGGTGAGAGAAGCAGTGAGTCCGTGCGCCGAGGAGTGATCGAACGCTCCGCCGTCACTCGGCATGAGTCAGCGGATCGATAGAATCGAGCGCGCTCAAAGCTTATATAATGCAGACGGACGCTGCACGCTCGCGACTGGTACTTTGCCCCGTGCCACGCTTAAGCGATGCAGCGTCCCTACGCTATGTTTAACGGAGCAAAGCGCGGCAGTGAATCTCTAGCGGCTATACTGGCCGCTGGAAGAAGAGCGCGACCTCGCCGCGCGGGTAGAACGCCTCGCTATATCCGGCAAAGCGCAGGCCACGGCGCATATAAAAATTGGCCGCGGGATGATTCCGCGCCGAGCAGTGCGCTACCAGCATCTCAAGGCCAACGGCCCGGCTCCACTGAGCTGCCGCGCTGAGCAGCGCGCCGCCGATCCCGCGATGCCGCATCTGTGGCGCGACGACCAGCCGCGCGATCGTAGCGGCGGCAGATGTCGCGCCGATCGTCAGCACGACATAGCCCGCGATACCGTCAAGCTCCTCCGCGATCAGCGCCTCTGCCGCCCGCGACCACAACTGCTCGATCGGCTCGGCGCTGGCTGGCCGCACCATGATCGGGCGCGGCAGGCGCGTGCAGTGGAGCGTCGCGCCCAGCTCGTCGCCCACCTGCGACACGCTCGGATCGTAGCCCAGGCGCAGTTGCCAGACATGCGTGCTCTGGACGCTGGCCGACAGCGCCGCGCAGTATGGCAGATCGTCTGGCTCAGCTTGACGAACGTCCATCGGCAGGCTCGCTACGCTGGCGCTTGCCAGTCTTGGGCTCGGTCAGATCGCCGTGGCCCGGCGGCGCGGCCAGCGGCGTCGGCGGCGTGTCGAGCATGCGATGCTCTTCGGCCTCGACATCCGCGATCGGCGTCGGCGAGTCGACCAGCTTGGAGTACAGGTAGATCAGGATGATGCGAATCGTCGCCGCGACCGGCACCGCGATCAGCAGGCCAAGCGCGCCGCCCATCGCGCCACCCGCCAGGATCGAGAAGATCACGATGATCGGGTGGAGCTCGACGATATGGCCGACCAGATTTGGAATGATCAGGTGATCCTCGGCCTGACGCAGAATGAGATAGATCACGCCGACGACCAGCGCCAGCACCCAGCCGGGCCAGCCGAAGGTGTTGGTGGACTGAAGGACCGACACCAGCATCGCCGATCCGGCGGCGGTGTAGGGTCCGACAAACGGGATGATCTCAAGAAAGCCTGTCGCGATTGCCAGGATCAGCGCGTACTGCACGCCCAGGATCGAGAGCGGGATATAGGTCAGCACGGCCATGATCATGATCAGTAGCAGCTGGCTGCGAATGTACGCGCCCAGCACCCGATCGATCGAGCGGCCTAGCTCGCGAATCTCGTGGCGCTGCGGCGCCGGGATCAGGCCATAGATCCGCTCGGTGATCTGATCGGCTTGCAGTAGCAGGTAAAAGGTGACGACCAGATAGACCAGCAGCAGCACCAGCCGCTCAAGCACGCCCAGCACCAGCTCAGGCACGCTCGACGGCAGCTCGCGGCCTAGCTCGGTGAAAAAATTGGCGACTTCCTGCTCGTCCGGCCTGAGATCCAGCGTCGTGCCGCCCAGCTCGACCACGCCGTTCTCGGCAATCCAGTGCTCCACCCGCAGCGCGAAATCCGGCAGCGCCCGCACCAGATCGCTGTACTGATTGGCAAGCCGTGGCACCAGCCAGTTGATGCCCAGGTAGAGCAGCAGCCCGGCGACGATATACAGCAGCACGACCCACCAGAGCCGCGCGATGTGGGTGCGTGTCGTCAGCGCCGAGACAAGCGGGTTGAGCAGGTAGGCGGTGATGATCGCCCAGATGAAGGGGTTGAGCAGCCCGCCGACCGAGCGCAGCAGCAGAATCGTCAGCACGATAATGATGCTGACGGTGGTGATCTTCGCCCAGAGCGGAAAAACAATCGGTTTATGCTGTATCGGTTGCATCAGGTTCGTGACCGCCGTACGGGAATGTCGGCTTTCAGGTGATCGCTCTCCTCGCCGCGCATCAGGCTTACATCGATCGCATCGGGATCGGCGATGTCGACGTACTTGGAGATGACCTCGATGATCTCCTTGCGCATCGCCTCCAGCATCTCCGGCGTCAGCTTCACGCGGTCATGCACCAGCACCGTCAGCAGGCGCTCTTTGGCAATCGCCGAGCTGCTCTCGCGTTTACGGCCAAGTAACGTATCCAAAAAGCTCATGTCATTTCCTTATGATCGCTGGCGCTCGTCCGAGCTTACCTGGCCGCCCGGCGTGGTCGCAGGCCGAGCGCGCCAAAAAATTTATCCAGCAAGCTTTGGTCTTCGGTTAGCACAATCATCGGCACGTCTTCGCCCAGCAGCCGCCGCGCAATATCGATGTAGGCTTTGCCGGCCAGCGATCCTTTCTGCATCACCGCGACCTCGCCCCTGTTGGTTGACGTAACGATCGTCTCGTCATCGGGAACCACGCCGATCAGGTCGATCGCCAGGATCTCAACGACATCCTCTTTGCTCATCATCTCGCCGCGCGCCACCATCTGGGGCCGAATACGATTCAGGATCAGCCGGGGATGATGCTTCTCGAACGCCTCGACCAGCCCGACGATCCGGTCGGCGTCGCGCACTGCCGAGACTTCGGGCGTCGTGACGATCAGCACCTCGTCGGCACCGGCGATTGCGTTGCGAAACCCGCCCTCGATGCCTGCCGGAGAGTCGATCAGCACGAAGTCGAACTCGCGCCGCAGCTGGTTGCACAGCTCGATCATATCTTCGGGACTGACCGCGTCTTTATCGCGGGTCTGCGCTGCCGGGAGCAAGAAGAGTTCGGGGAAGCGCTTGTCTTTGATCAGCGCCTGGCGCAGACGGCAGCGGCCCTCGACTACGTCGACCAGATCGTACACGATGCGATTTTCCAATCCCATCACGACATCCAGGTTGCGTAGGCCAATATCGGCGTCGACGGCAACCACGCGCTGCCCCTGCGTCGCCAGTGCGGTCCCTAGATTAGCAGTGGTAGTTGTTTTTCCTACGCCACCTTTACCGGACGTAATGGTGATTACTCGCGCCATCGGTACGCTCCTTCACTAGACCAGTGTCGCTCGTCGGCGTTTCATCGTCTGCCGACCAAACGCCGCCTGAACCATCGGGCGCTGCCGGTTGCGCGGCGGCGCTGCCACACAATCACATCGGCACCCCTACGACACATCAGGCCGTCTCAATCTACGCTCGATCCTGGATGCTCACGCGGGCCGAGGTTTGATCCCTTCCCACTGCTCGACGACGATCTGCTCGTCCTGAATACGCGCCGTCTCAGGGCCGTTCGGTCGCTGATCGGGCGGTCGCGACATCAGATCGGCGATCCGCAGCAGCGACGGCATCAGCTCCAGCGCGCAGACGACAGCGCTTTGATCGCCGAGCGCGCCAGCATGGACTGTGCCCCGCAGCCGCCCCCAGACCAGCACGCTGCCACCGGCAACGACCTCCGCGCCTGGGTTGACATCGCCGATGATCGTAATGTGGCTCGGATGGCGCAGCACCTGGCCGGAGCGGAGCGTGCGCATCACAAGCAGCGCGCTCTCCGGCTCTTTCTCGCGCGGCACCACCGACGGCTGCCGGTTGGCCGGTCGTGTCATCAGGCCCACGCCTCGCCCCGCGCTGCGCCCTTCGCGCGAGCTGGTTGCCAGCGCCGAGGGCTGAAGCCCGTGCTCGCGCATCAGGCTCAGCAGCTCAGCGAGCTGCTCTTCCTGCAATGGCCGGTCGCCGATGTCGATCGTCAGCTCCGCGCCGTGGAAAAAATCGGTGCCGCGCTCCAGTTGGCTGCGCACTGCGGCCAGTAGCTCGTCCCAGCCTGTATCCTCGGCCAGCATCAGCCGGAGGCCGTCTTTGTTTCCTTTGATCGCGATCGGTGTACTCATAGTTGTGCCGGATTATAATCGAGATGTCAACTATGTTGTAGGGGAGCGATGTCGGCAAGATGACAGTTGTGCTCGAACCATCTTCCTGGTTCGGATTAGGAGTATCGGTTGCGCCAATCCCGCGCAACGTGAGGATCATCTTCGGCCCGGCGGTTTGATGCGAGAGGGATTTTTCGTGGGCTTTCTCCCGCCCTTTTGTTCCAAGTCCTGAGTTTCGCGTTCAGGCCCTCACCACGCCGGGTGCCATGCGGGTGCCCATGCCCAGAGGGCACCCGCATGGGCACCTGCATGGGCACCCGGTTCTTGGTTCTTTCGCTGCTAGTGACACGGCAGATTGTACGGCGGGATCGGCTTGGCCGGATCGATCGGCGGCGTTACCTTGAAGTAGGATTGCATGATCTCGGTGACAGCCGGGACCGCGATCGTCGCAGAGCCGTCGTTCATATCGCCCGCGCCCTCGACCAGCACCACCACTTCGATCTGCGGATCGTCGTAGGGCGCGAACCCGGCGAACCAGGCGTGCGAGCGCTTGCGAATGTTGTCCTCGGTCGGGCCTTTGTCCGGATCAAGCCGCTCAAGATACTCTGCGGTGCCGGTCTTGCCCGCGATGTCCAGGCCCGAAACATCCTTACGCGCGCACACGTCGAGGCCATCGGTGATCGCCAGCCGCATGCCCTCGCGGATCACCCGCAGATGCTCATCTGAGACGGGCAGCTTACCGTTGACTACGGGCGGGATCTCGCGCACAAGCTCGCCGTTCGGATCGATCACTTTCTCGACGACCTGGGGCTGGTAGAGCGTGCCGCCGTTCGCGACCGCCGCCGACGCAATCGCGAGCTGGAGCGGCGTCACCTGCAAGTTGCCCTGCCCGATCGTCGTGTTGTAGGTATCGCCGATCGTCCAGGCCTCCTGGCCGAACGCGCCCAGCTGCTTTTTCTTCCACGACTTCGACGGCACGACGCCGCTGTACTCGCCCGGCAGCGGGATGTTGGTTGGCCTGCCGAAGCCGAACGCAAACGCCATATCGGCCAGCTTCTCGCCCGTCTCGTCCAGACCGGGGATCTTCTCGCCGTCGGCCAGGTTGCGCACGTACTCCGTCCCGCCGATCACCGACTGGAAAAAGACGTTGGACGAAACTTGAAGCGCCTGGCGCACATCGATCCAGCCGTTGTCGCGCCGGATCGAGTTCGGAAACCGCTGATCGTACTTCCGGTCGTGCTCGAAGTAGGTGTTTTTCACGTCGAGATAGCCCGGATCGCGCAGCTTGGTATCGGGCCGGATCACGCCGCCTTCGAGCGCAGCCGCCGCCGAGATCTGCTTCCAGGTCGAGCCGGGCGGGAACAAGCCCTGAATCGCCTGGTTGATCGCCGGGGCCTGCTTCGGGTAGGGCGGGCTGAAGATCGTATCGACCTCTTGCTGGCTGCGGCGGCGGTTGAAGATGTTGTTGTCGAAGGCCGGCCAGCTCACCATCGACAGAATGCGGCCCGTCTTCACCTCAAGCGCGATTGCCACGCCGGCCTCGATCGGGAAGTATTGCCGCTTGTCGGGCTGTCCCGGCTTTGAGGGCGGCGGCGAGGTCTGGCGGCGGCGCTCGGCCTCGGCGATCCATTTGCGCAAGATCTGCTCGGTCTGCTTTTGCAGCTCGTAGTCGATCGTCAGCACCAGGTTGTTGCCCAGCCTCGTCGGACGCACCTCGACCGGCTCTGAAACCAGCCGCTCCTGCGCGTCGACCTCGATCTTCTTTTCGCCGAGCTGGCCGCGCATATCTGCCTCGTAGGTATATTCCAGCCCGTCCTTGCCGATCCGGTCGGTCAGCAGGTATTGAATACCGGCCCGCTCGTCTTTGCGCGCCAGCTCGAACGGGTCGAGGCCGCACGCCTCGATCAGGGCGGCCCGCTTTTCTTCAAGCGTCGACGTGATCTGCCCGGTGATATAGATCGGGCTCCAGAAGCGCTCAGGATTGTGCCTGATAATGCCGCACTGGTCGATCGGCCCGACGTAGCCCAGCAGATGCGAGAGCGACATCACCTCGACGCTCTTGGGATAGGAGCGCTGATAGTTCGGCTCGACCTGCACGCCCGGCAGGCCAGGCGCGATCGATTTGTTCTCCTCGATGATCCGCCCGATCGCCAGATCCCGCGTCGTGGTCAGCGGTACCGTCTCGTAGGCGGGCAGGCCCGCGTGGGCCAGAATATGCTCGATCGGCGAGTGAAACAGGAGCGTGGTCGAGTAGGTGCGCGTCAGCTGAAAGGCCTCGACCGAGCGCGAGATCGGCACGGTGATAGTAAACGCCTCGGTGACAGACGGCGTCGGCGTCTCGAACGGACCCGTGATCAGCTCCATGTCCTGCTTCATGCGCGGCTCGTACGTGAGCTGCTCGCTGGGCGTGACCACCAGCGTGCTCTGGAACTTCAGCAGATCGTCGAGCCAGGCGAACATGGCCTGCCGCTCAGGGCCGCCGGGCTTGCCCGGCAACTGGCTGGGCAGGATGCCGATCGTGTAGCTCGGCAGGCTCTCCGCCAAGATCGTTTTGCTGTCGCGGGCAAAGATCTCGCCGCGCAGCGGACGCTCATAGACCGGACGCTCGGTATTGCCCCGCGCGTTGATCGCGAGCGACGCGCCCTCCTGAAATTGCAGCACCCAGAGCTGGCTGACCAGTGCGACGAAGGTGAGCAGCACGAAGATCCGAAAGACGACAAGACGACGCATACAGGTTACGCTTCAATGGTTGGCTGCCCGCGACGGTGTAAGCGCCGCAGCAGGGCAAACGTTGGGATCGCGACGATCGTGTTGACGATCGCGGTCGGCACGATCTCGACCAGGGGATAGTGCTGCCAGGGCACGTTGAAGTTGGTCAGCGGCAGCAGCAGCGCCAGCGTGAAGCCGTAGAGCAGCGACGCTCCCAGCATCGCCCCGATCAGCAGCAGCGGCTGCTCGCGGTCCAGCGGCTCGACGACTACCGCGACGACGACGACGCAGAAGAGCAGCGCCAGCAGATGGCTGCCGATCGGCAGCGTGCCCAGCAGATCGAGCGACAGGCCGCCGTAGATCGCCCAGCGCACGCCCGGAATCAGGCCCCGCAGGAGGGTCCACCCGATCACGGCGATCAGCACCCAGTCGGCGCGAAAGCGCCAGAACGTCGGCGCGAGCGCGGTCTGGAGCAAGGCCACACACAGCAGCATCAGCGCGCGCAAGATCTGGCGCAGGATGCGCTGTTCTATTTTTGGCCGGTAATCACCCATATGTTCCGTACTCGATCCGGGTCGACGAATGGCTGGACCTCGGCGGTCTGGCTGTGGCCGGTCTGTGACACGCTGATGATCGTGCCGATCGGCACGTCGGGCGGCACCTGCGCGATCGGCGTGTCGGTAGCCAGGGCTTTGCTCAAGCCCGCCGTGACGATATACTGCCCGATCTCAAGCGGCACGTCGCGGCTGACATCCGTCAGCTTGATCCGGCTGCCGAGCTGCCACTGGCCCGCGATCAAGCCCTCGGCGGGCGTTTCGGTTCCCGCCGTGCGCGCGCTGATCGTCGAGCCGTAGTCGGTGATCAGCAGCACGTCTGCGGTCTGCGCATATACTCTGTCGACCACGCCGATCAGCGCCGCCGGGCTGCCGCCCTCTTTGCTGACGACGCCCATGCCCGGCGCGATGCCATCGACCCGGCCACGGCTGATGCGTACGATCCGCCGACCGTTGTCGGTGCTGCCCCGCACGACCGTTGCGCTCAACGTCTGCCAGTTGTAGGTCTGGCGGATCTGAAGCTCCTGTTCCAGCAGCCCGATCTTATTCTGGTAGGTCTTGAGGCGAATATTCTCTTCGCGCAGCGCGCTCACCTCGCGCTCGAGCGCGTCGATCTGCCGCTGCATGGTGCCCATGCCCGTCACGCTGCCGATCGTCTCGCCGACAGCGATGCGCGTCTGGGTCAGCGTTTGCTCGATCGGCTGTAGGATCGCCTGCGCACGGCCTTTGACCGGATCGAGCTGGCCGCCTTCGTCCAGCAAGATCAGCCCAAGCGCGATCGCGGTCAGCAGCAGCAACAGCGTGACCCGACGACGGCTCAGGTTGATCGAACGGCGTTCGTTTGGTGCGTCGAAGGTAGTTCGCATGATCGATCATCCCATACCAAAGCAGCGAAGGTGGATCAGACTCCCTCGCCTGCTGGCTGCTGTAGCTCCGGTTTAGCGTCGCCCAAAGCGGCCTTCGAGCATGCGCGGGCGTCCGCTGTTCTGGCTGCGCTCCAAGATCCGATGATACTTCGGATTGGCAAACTCTTCTACCATCCGGCCAGCGCCGCGCGCCACGCAGCTTAGCGGATCGTCGGCGATATGCACCGGCATGCGGGTTTCCGCCGCGATGCGCTGGGCCAGGCCGTGCAGCAGCGCGCCGCCGCCGGCCAGCATAATGCCGTGCTCCATGATGTCCGCTACCAGCTCCGGCGGTGTTTCTTCCAGCGCGGTGCGTACCTCTTCCACGATCGACGAAACCGGGCCGGAGATGCCATCGCGCAGCTCGACGCTCGAAATCTCGACCGCCTTGGGCAGCCCCGTCAGCAGATCGCGGCCACGCAGCATGACGGTAATCTCTTCGTCGAGCGGATACGCCGAGCCTGCCGCGATCTTGGCTTTCTCGGCCATGCGCTCGCCGATCAGCAGGTTGTACTCGCGGCGGGCAAACTGGATCACCGCCTCGTCGATCTCGTCGCCCGCGATGCGCAGCGAGTGATTGACGACGATGCCGCCGAGCGAGATTACCGCGACCTCGGTGGTGCCGCCGCCAATATCGACGATCATCGAGCCGATCGGCTCTTCCACGGGCAGCCCCGCGCCGATCGCCGCCGCCATCGGCTCTTCGACGACAAACGCCTGACGCGCGCCCGCGTTTTCGGCGGCATCTTTGGCCGCGCGCTTCTCGACCTCGGTGACGCCCGAAGGCACGCCCACGACCACGCGCGGGCGCGGCGAGCCGGCCTTCTTGATGAAGTACTCCAACATCTTTTCGACGACGTTGAAATCGGCGATCACGCCGTCTTTGAGCGGACGGACCGCGACGATGCTGCTGGGCGTTTTCCCGACCATCGCCTTGGCCTCCGCGCCGACCGTCAGGGGCTTTTTCGTGCGGCTATCCATCGCCACCACGGACGGCTCCGAGATGATGATCCCTTTGCCGCGCGCGTAAACCAGCGTATTAGCCGTCCCAAGATCTATTCCCAGGTCGCGACTGAACGCACCGATCAATCCCGAAAGAGGATTTGCCATTGTTGAACTTTCGACCCCACGTCACGTGTGTGCGAACATTGGCAAGAAAGTTGCTGACGCACATAGATTTTGAATGTTTCGCGCCATTATAACATGGCTCCACCACAACCGGCTGATAGCCCGATGGTATAATGCTCGCTCGACTCTCGACAGGAGGCTAGACGTGTCTTTGGGAGAAGGAATCAGCGCCAGGGCTTTTCCTCGGCGAGTCATACGCCTGGCGTTCATCGAGCGCGATTGGATCTTGGCGGGGCTGGCCGTGCTTCATGTGCTGGCGTACTGTAGCTTTTTTGTGGTGATGCATCTGCGGAGCCGATCCTGGGCACCCGGCCAGGTGCTCGATCCGCTTGGCGGGTACTGGCGCTGGTTTTATCAGACGCTTTTTTCAGAAGAACGGGTGATGGCGTCGCGTCGCTCGCAGGAGGCGGCTGCCGATCCTTTTTGGATGTTCGGAAGCCTCGCGCTGATCAGCATCGCGTATCTGATCCTGCTGTACTGGTTTCGCCGCTCATCGCCTGAGCAGCAG
>DASUTC010000024.1 GCA_036374795.1 Herpetosiphonaceae bacterium | reverse complement strand
GGATTGAAATTGTCGGGCATGCCGCGCCGACGATCGCGCATGCCGAGGCCGCAGCGCGCCGCTGGGGAGGACGCGCCTACAGCAGCTACACGGAGCTGCTGCGGCACGAGCCGGTCGAGGCGGCCTGGATCTGTGTGCCGCCCGCAGCCCATGGCCCGATCGAGCACGATCTGATCGCGCTTGGCATTCCGTTCTTTGTCGAAAAGCCGCTGGCGGTCGATCGGCGGACGGCTGAAGCGATCGCCGACGCTCTGGCGCGCAGCGGGGTGATCGCGGGCGTGGGCTATCAGTGGCGCGCGCTCGACACGTTGCCGGAGGTCCGCCGGGTGCTGGCGGATAATCCGCCGCGTATGGTGCTGGGTGCGTGGCACGATGCGACGCCGCCGCCGCGCTGGTGGCGGCACCAGGCCGAGAGCGGCGGTCAGATGTTGGAGCAGGCCACGCATCTGCTCGATCTGGCGCGCACGCTGGTCGGCGAGGCCCAGGTCGTAGCGGCGACCGCTCAGCGACACGACCGGCTACAGTTTCCAGACGCCGATGTCGCCGATGTGAGCAGCGCGCTGCTGCGCTTCGATCTGGGCCAGCTCGGCAGCGCAACCGGCGTCTTTACTGCGACCTGCCTGCTGGGCGGGCCTGCGGCGATTCAGCTCCAACTGGTCTGCGAGGGGCTGCTGATCAGCATCAGGCGAGAGCGCGTGCTCTACGATACCGGGCGCGAGTGCCGCGAGGTGCGCGCCGCGACCAATCCGGCGATCCCGATCGTTCGATCGTTTCTGGGCGCCGTGCGCGAGCAGAATCCGAGCCTGCTTACGTGCTCGTACGCCGACGCGCTGCGAACGCACCGGCTCTGCTGCGATATTCGCGACGCTTCCGCATAAACCACAGCGCCGGGGTCGGGAGAGTGTGGAAACAAAGAACAAAGAACAAAGGAACAAAAGAACAAACGCTTAATCCTTGTTCCCTTGTTCCCTTGTTCTCTCGTTCCCTGGCGACGCTAGCGCACGGGATCGAGCCAGCCCCATGTATCTTCCGTCTCGCCCCTGATCAGATCGAAGAACGCGCGCTGAAGCTGCTCGGTGATCAGGCCGCGCTTGCCGATGCCGACCTGGATGCCGTCCACGGAGCGAATCGGCGTAACCTCTGCAGCGGTACCAGTGAAGAACAGCTCATCTACGATGTAGAGCGCCTCGCGCGGCACCCGCTCTTCGATCACGGTCATGCCCTGATCGCGCGCCAGCGTGATGATCGTGTCGCGGGTAATGCCCGGCAGCACCGATGCGCCGAGCGGCGGCGTGATCAGCTTGCCGTCGCGCACCAGGAACAGGTTTTCACCCGATCCTTCGCTGATGTAGCCGTCCACATCCAGCGCGATGCCCTCGCTGTAGCCGTGCTGCGCGGCTTCGAGCTTGATCAACTGCGAGTTCATGTAGTTGGCGGCGGCTTTCGCCATCGCGGGCAGCGTGTTCGGCGCGAATCGCGACCACGAGGAGATGCCGACGTCGACGCCCTGATCCAGCGCTTCGTCGCCCAGGTACTTGCCCCAGTTCAGCGCCGCAACGACAACATCGATCGGGCAGCCGCGCGGATCGACGCCGAGCGTGCCGTAGCCCCGGAACGCGACCGGGCGCAGGTACGCGCTGCGCAGCCGATTCGCCTTCACAATATCGCGGCAGGCCTGGTTGATCTGCTCCTCGGTGTAGGGCATGGGCATGCGGTAGATCTTGGCGGAGTTGAACAGACGGCGGGTGTGGTCCCGGAGGCGAAAGATGGCGGGGCCGTTAGCCGTTTCGTAGCAGCGTACCCCTTCAAAGACACTGGAGCCATAATGCACGACGTGCGACAGGACGTGAATCGTGGCTTTGTCCCATTCCACCAGTTCGCCGTTGAACCAGATGTAATCCATTTTCGCCATCGGAGGCATGTGTTTCCCCTTTTGCAGTAGGCGCGGCACCATCGCCACGCGCCCAGACGAGCATCGTACGTTTATAGTAGCATGAAATATGCGCCGGTTGGTAGAGACATGGGGCGCGCCGCCAGCCGGACAATCCCATTTTCGACAAAGCGCGCCACCCTGGCTATACTTAAGTCCATGACTGATCATAGGCAAACAAACCTGATGCAAACACAGATGCAACGGCTTGGGATTCTGGGCGGCGGACAGCTTGCCCGCATGACGATCCAGGCGGCCATTCCGCTGGGGATCGATGTTGCGATTCTATCGGAGGCGGCGGATAGTCCCGCCGGGCGGCTGACCAGCCGCGAGATCGTCGGCGCGTGGAGCGACACGGCCACGCTGCGCGCCTTTGCCGACGCCGTCGAGGTCGTGACGCTCGAAAACGAGTTTGTCGACGCGCGGATTCTGGAGCAGCTTGTCGCCTGGGGCAAGACGGTGCTGCCGGGCGCGAGCGCGCTGCGGATCATTCAGGATAAGCTCGCGCAGAAGCAGGCGCTCGCCGCGCACGATCTGCCGGTGCCGCAGTTTGCCGCCGTCGAAACGCCCGACGATATTGTACGGGCCGCCGAGCGTTACGGCTGGCCGCTGATCCTCAAGGCGCGGCGCAACGGCTACGATGGCTACGGCAATGCCCGGCTCGACAGCGCAAGCGACATCGCGGGGGCGCTGCAACGCCTGGGCTGGCCTGAGCGCACGCTGCTGGTCGAGCAGAACGTGCCCTTTGTGCGCGAGCTGGCGGTGCTGGTTGCGCGCGATCCATCGGGACGCAGCGTGACCTATCCGGTCGTTGAGACGGTGCAGCGCAACCACATCTGCCATATCGTCCGCGCGCCCGCGCCGGTGGAGCCGAGCGTCGCGCTGCGGACCACAGAGCTGGCGCGGGCTGCCGTGGAAACCGTCGGCGGCGTGGGCATCACGGCGGTAGAGCTGTTCCAGACCGCAGCGGGCGACGTGCTGATCAACGAGCTTGCGCCGCGTCCGCACAACTCCGGCCATTTCTCGATCGATGCCTGCCATACCTCGCAGTTCGAGAATCATCTGCGGGCGGTGCTGCACCTGCCGCTCGGCGATCCCGCGCTGCGCACACCGGCGGCGGTGATGGTCAATCTGCTGGGCACGCGCAGCGGAACGACGCAGCCGCGCGGCCTCGATCGGGCGCTGGCGATTCCTGAGGTGCATGTGCAGCTCTACGGCAAGCGCGATGTGCGTCAGGGCCGCAAGATGGGCCATGTTACGGCGCTCGGCGGCAGCGTACAGGAGGCGGAGGCGCGCGCGCTGGCGGCGGCCCAGGCGATCGAACTCTAGCGGGGCGCAGAACAAAGAGCCGGAGCGAGAGAACAAGCGAACAAAAGAACACAGAACAAAAGGGTGAGAATCATTTGCTCCCCCTCTCCTATGCAATGGGAGAGGGGGTCGAGGGTGAGGGCCTGACGAACCAACCAAGAACCACCAACTGGCGAGAACTTGAAACTTGAAACTCGAAACTTGAAACCTACCCTTTCACCCGCGCCAACTGCTCGCTCGTCTCACCGTTGTCGAGCGCCACGGCGAGCATCGCGCACAGAATAAAGACGCGATCGATGCGCGGCGGGCAGTAGAGTTCCTTGTTCATCCAGCCCATATCGCGCGGCAGCATCGCGGGACGGTAGCGCTGCAGCAGCCACTCATAGCCGCGCCGGAGCGAGCGCCGCAGCAGATCGCCGCGCATGCCCTCCGCCAGCAGCGTGCTCAGCGCCAGTACGCCGTAGGCCGTTTCGACGCTGGTCGAGGCCATGCCCATGCCCCAGCCGCCGTCTTGATGCTGATAGGCGATCAGTGCATCGCCTGCCGCCTGCATCGCTGATGTGTGGCCGGAGTGTTGGAGCGCCAGCAGCACGTGCCAGGTAGTATAGATCCACGAGCTATTCCATTTATCGCCCATCCAGCGTCCGTCGGGCTGCTGGCTGCCGATCAAGAAGGCGTGCCAGCGCGTCGTATCCTCTCCGGCCAGCGTCAGCGCATGGACCGAGCGCGCGGTGGTCGTGATCGAAGCCTGAAGCTCGTGCGGGTAGGTGCGGAAGTGCTGCGAGGTCGCAAAGCGCCGCAGGATGCCAAGATCGGGCTGATAGCCGGTTGCATGCAGCACGGCCAGGGCGGCGGCGGTATCATCCCCATCAGGGATAAAGAAATCGGTGAAGCCGAGGCCCGTCGGACGGAGCGCCTGGGCCAGGTCGGCGATCTGCGGTCGAATCACAGCTTGGAGCGCGGGATGATGCAGCAGCCCGGCAACCAGCAGCGCATACCAGGCAAACGATTGCTCGTAGCGTGTGATCGGCCAGGCCGTTGGAACGACACCCGGCGCTCCTGTGAGCGTCGCGTCGGCGGCCCGGCTCAAGTACTGCTCGGCGCGCTGCCGCTCCCAGCTTAGCCCTGTCTCCCGCGTGGCTGCCGAGAGCCAGGCAGCCGTCGCCGCCGGGCTATGCCCGATACTGCCGCTGCCATCGAGGAGCGCCGGATCGGGACGAGCGCCCCAGGATTCCCACGAGTAGGTGGGCGTTGTGCCCGCGCCTGGCTGCATCTTCATAATCTTCAGGCGACGCTCTTTGCCGAGCCGTACCAGCGCGCGGTAGGACTCCTGCGGCACGGCCAGGCCGCGCGCCGTCGCCTCGTGGAGCAGCCGGGGCAGCAGCAGCTCGACGGCGGCGGGAATATCGTTCGGCAGTGATGCCTGCCAAAGCTGCGCGTGCTGCGACAGAAAATCGAGGCCCGACTGTACGGCCTCGTGCAGCGGCGCGGCCTGCGCGTAGCTGTGGAGCGCCAGAATCGCCGCCAGCGTGGGAGCATCGCGCGCGTAAGGAACGGTGGGATCGCCCCAGCCACCATCCGCGCGCTGCTGCCTGAGTAGCCAATCGAGCGCCGGTTGGGTGCGCTCCTCCGATGGATAAAGCCGTAATACCTGAGCTGTGTCGTACAGCGAAGGACTGATCAGTCCGCCATCTTTGCCGAGATCTGTGACGAGTAATCGAAGATCGGTCAGGAGGGTGTCGACAATGTGGCTCATAGACTTCTGACGCAGATACTCTCCGACGCTGGGGGGGAGCGGCGTCAACCCCTTTCTAGACTAATGCCGAGTAGATCGTAACGGGGTCGGTTTGGTCAGATTTTATTTATTTTAACGCTAAAATACTCCAAAAAGGCTCGCCATATACAAGAGGCGCGAAAATAAGGCGAAATTCAGCCCTACGAGCGGACCAGGATTCACCGGCGGCGCGGCTGCTACGCTACCTGGATTGGGCTGATCATCCGTCGTCGATATTCAGGCCGCTCACCGACGCCATGCGATCGGCAAAGCGGTCATGCAGCGATCAGATAGTCATACAGCGGCGAACGATTACTCCTCCGCGTCGATCGCCGCCGTCCACTGCTCGGCCTCCTTGGGTGTCATATTACCGCGCGGCACGAGCCGTGCATCGCGATAGCCCCACTCCTCAATATCCGGCAGGTATTGCGCGCGCGAGATCAGCGTGCCCTGGCAGAGCTTTTCCTGTGGCGGCGTGCTTTGCATCTCCGCCTCAAGGCGGCGCAGCAGCGTGTGCAGCACGTCGTTGGGGATGATCGCGCGGTGAGATGGGTAGATAAAGCCAAACAGGATCAGGTGGCTGAGCAAGACGCGCCAGTGATCGCCGACGTTCCGCATCAGCCGCTCCCAGTCCAGCCGCTCACCGACCGCCCGCAGCAGATGGGCGACATCCGCGCCGTCATAGCGCTCGCGCTCCATGATGAACATCTTGGACCAGAGCATTTCCTCCGGCGGACAGAGCTTGATCGGAATTCCCAGCACCTCATCGTCTGCGGCATGCTCGAACCAGGTATCGTCTACCACGGAGAGGCTATTGCCGGAGCTGAAAATCACATCGACAAAATCGTCGCCGCAGTAGGCTTTGGCAAGCCAGTGCGGAAACGTTAATTCGGTCTGGTAGCCCGCTGCGGCAAGCACCGCCAACACCTGCTCGCAATCCTGCTCGCGCACGAACAGATCCAGATCTTTGGTGTGACGCGCAATGCCCGTGTAGCGCTCAAAGGCATACGCACCGCCGACGATGAACGGGATCTGCGAATCGCGCAAAATGTTCAGGGTATGCTCGTAAAACTTCCGGGTTTCCGGGTCGAGCTGGCGGGCAATCAAGTTAGGCTGCATAACGTACTCCCTGGACGCTTCCGACCTCACGCATGTCCTCGGCGACATGACCGGTCCGAAGGCATCATCGCCTTGTTCATCGACGCTCTGCGGAAACCTGCGGCCCGCAGGGGCACCGTACAACGGCAAAAGCCGTGCCATCGGGGTATGCAACTTGCTCACCGCCTGAGCTAGAGCGCTGAGCCGGAAGGCTCGATTGAGACAGGAGGAATTGATGGCGAAGGCCAGAGAAGTGGTGCGGCTGGCGGCAGTGGGCGATATGCATTGTAGTAAAACGTCGCAGGGCACCCTGCATCCGCTCTTCGCGCAGGTTGCCGAGCACGCCGACATCCTGATTCTGTGCGGCGATCTCACCGACTATGGCCTGCCCGAAGAGGCGCATATCCTGGTACAGGAGCTAAAGGCCGTCAAGCTGCCGATCGTCGCTGTGCTGGGCAACCATGACTATGAATCGGACAAGCACGAAGAGGTGCGCGAGATCCTCTGTGATGCCGGAGTGACGATGCTCGACGGCGATACCTGTGAGATCCACGGCGTCGGGTTCGCGGGCGTCAAGGGCTTTGCGGGCGGATTTGGACGCGGCACGCTGGGCCACTGGGGCGAGCAGGCGATCAAGAGCTTTGTGCAGGAGGCGCTCGACGAGACGCTGAAGCTTGAGTCGGCGCTGGCGCGGCTGCGGACGGAGCAGCGCATCGGCGTGCTGCACTACGCGCCGATCCAGGCCACCGTCGAGGGCGAGCCGCCTGAAATCTTCCCGTTCCTGGGCACCAGCCGCCTTGAAGAGCCGTTCATGCGCTATCCCGTGCAGGCGATCTTCCACGGCCACGCGCACAACGGCTACCCTGAGGGCAAGACTTCGGGCGGCATTCCGGTGTACAACGTATCGCTGTCGCTGCTCAAAAAGCACTATCCAAAAAAGCCCGCCTTCCGCGTCTTCGAGGTTCCGGTCGGGCAGCCGATCGAGCAGCAGGTCGAGGTGTAGCGGCGACCCAAGCCGATCGGGTCGAGGTATATATCCTGCTCGGTACTCAAGCAGGGATCGCGGTCGGCGTGGCATAGCATCCAGGCCCGCGATCGGACACCTGGAGCGTAGCAGCAAAACGGGAGGAAGAAGCTATGACCGAGAAAGGCTTTCATGCTGGCGAGCAGCATCCAGAAGAGTGGCGACAAGATCTCAGCCCAGAGGCAAACGCAGGTCTGAACTATGGTCAGGCCGGGCCGCACGCCGAGCGCGGCGCGCCCACGGCGTACGATATTCCAGAGCTGCACCGCGCGCTGGACGGCTTCAGCGACGACGAGCTGAAGCGCGTTCCGGTCTTGCCGCAGGGCGCGCGCCTTGAGCAGGGCGCGGTCTATATCGACCTGCAAAAGCCGGATCGAGAGGAGTTCAAGGCGCTGGGCAATATGGAGGCCGGGCCTGGCAACTGGTTCGTGCCCAAGAGCGCCGTAGATTATGTCGTCTGGAACAAGCTGATCGGTGTGACGAATCCTGAGCGGCTGAATCAGGCCGACGAAGACGGGCCGGAAATTCCCCGACAGTGACTCCCGGCGCAAGAATCGAGCGGAGCGAGCATGCAGCATGCTCGCTCCGCTTGTGTAGCATGAGAAAGGGAAGGCTTGGGGTGTCCCAAAAACCCCGGCCTATCGGCAGCCAGAGCCGTGCCGCTCAAAGACTCGCCTGGTTCTCCGGCAGATCCGCAGCCACGGCGGCGCGACGCTTGCTTGCAACATACGCCGCGAGCTGGCCCAGCTCCGTACGATAGATCCGCCGCATCACCAGCGGCGTCACCAGCTTCTCGATCGCGCCGCCAATGCCCGGAGCCGACTCCCAATCGGTGGCGATCTGCACACGCGCATAGTCGGCGTCGCCCACCGGAGTAACGGTGAAGGTCGTCGTCAGATCCGTCTCAATGTCGGTTTCGACCAATACATGCCCCGGATCGGGCTCGCTGACGACCATGCGGTAGCCACGCTCGACGCCCAGCGCGCGGGTCTGGACGCGGAAGACGGTTCCAGCGCCCTGGCCGCCCTGCTCCACCGTCAGCGCTGGAAAATATTGCTTCGGCAAAATCTGCGGATGCCCATGATGATAGTCGGATAAGATCGCGTAGATCTCGGCTGGTCGCGCCGCGATCACCGTTGCGTATTCTGCGTGTAGACGTGCCATATGATCCTCCTGTGCGCCGCTGCCCGGCACACTGTGCTTATCGGGGTATGCCGCTCAGTATGGCAGAGAGTCGCCGTTCGCGCATCGGACCTTCGGCGGTTCGCGCGGCGATGCCGACGGCCACAACGCGCACGGCCTCAACTATGTTATGATTAATAGCGTTCTGATCGACAGAATGTTGCAACCGGGTGGAAT
The DNA here is from genome assembly GCA_036374795.1 of Herpetosiphonaceae bacterium. Taxonomy (NCBI): domain Bacteria; kingdom Bacillati; phylum Chloroflexota; class Chloroflexia; order Herpetosiphonales; family Herpetosiphonaceae; species Herpetosiphonaceae bacterium. Next base: position 53,139 of record DASUTC010000024.1, on the reverse strand, counting down.
AACCGTTGAGCGAAGATACCACAGAAGCGCGGAAGCTTGACCATCTCCGCATCGTGCTGGGCGAAGATGTGAACGCCAAAGGCATCACGTCGGGCTGGGCGCGCTACCGCTTTAGGCACTGCGCCTTACCGGAGCTGGACCTGCGCGAGATCGACACGAGCGTTGTTTTTCTGGGCAAGCGCCTGCAAGCGCCGCTGCTGATCTCCTCCATGACCGGCGGCGCGCGCGAGGCCGAGCGGATCAATCTGCTGCTGGCGGAGGCGGCGGAGGCGCTGGGCGTGGCGCTGGGCGTCGGATCGCAGCGCGCGGCGGTAGATAATCCCACGCTGGCGCGCACCTATCAGGTGCGCAAGGTCGCGCCGACGACCGTGCTCCTGGCAAACCTGGGCGCGGTCCAGCTCAACTACGGCTACGGCATCGTGGAGTGTCGCCGGGCGGTCGAGATGATCGAGGCCGACGCGCTGATTCTGCATCTCAACGCGCTGCAAGAGGCGGTCCAGCCGGAGGGCAATACCAACTTCAAGGGGCTGCTGCACAAGATCGAGCGCGTGTGCCGCGAGCTTGACGTGCCGGTGATCGTCAAAGAGGTCGGCAACGGCATCGGCGCGGAGGTTGCCCGCAGGCTGGTCGATGTCGGCGTGGCGGCGATCGACGTGGCGGGCGCTGGCGGCACCTCGTGGAGCGAAGTCGAGCGCTTCCGTCATACCCAGGAGCGTGGCCGCGACGTGGCCGCGCTCTTTGCGGGCTGGGGCATTCCAACCACCGAGGCGCTCAAAGAAGTGCGCGCGGCGCTGCCCGACACGCCGCTGATCGGATCGGGCGGCGTGCGCAGCGGGCTGGATGTAGCCAAAGCCATCGCGCTGGGCGCGGATCTCGCTGGCTCGGCAGCGCCCCATCTCTTTCGGGCATCCGAGTCGCGCGGCGTCGAGGCGATCGTCGAGGGGCTGCGCAGCTTCCAAGAAGAATTGCGAATTACGATGTTCTGCACCGGATCAGCCGATCTGCGGGCGCTGCGCGCCACGCCGCTGGAATACAGTTAGTGCCGATGTACGTTTCCCACCTGAGCCTGCGCAACTTTCGCAACTACCGCGAGCTGGAGCTGCCGCTTCAGCCGGGCACCACGCTTTTCTACGGCCCCAACGCCGCTGGAAAGACCACGCTGCTCGAAGCGCTGTACTACCTGGCGACCACGCGCTCGCCGCGCACGTCGGCGGATCGCGAGCTGATCAACTGGGATACCGCCGCCGACCTGGGGATCGCGCCGTTCACGCGGCTGGTGACAAACGTCGTGCGCCAAGCCAGCAGCGGCAAAGAAGAGCGCCTGCTGATCGAGCTGGTGGTGCAGCGCAAGCAGGATGCGGCGGGCAACCTGGCACCGGCCACGCAGAAGACGATCCGCGTGAATAAAACCGCCCGCCGCGCGCTCGATCTGGTCGGCCAACTGCGCGTGGTGCTCTTCACACCGCTCGACATCGAGCTCCTCACAGGCCCGCCCGCCGATCGGCGGCGCTGGCTCGACGTGATGCTCTCACAGCTCGATGGACGCTATGTGCGCGCGCTGGCCGAGTATAACAAAGCCGTGCTCCAGCGCAACGCGCTGCTGCGCTCCTGGCGCGAACATCGTCAGCGACGGCTCAGCCTCGACGAGGCGCGACGACAGCTTCAGTTCTGGGATAAGCAGCTTGCCGCGAACGGCGCGTACATCATCGCCGAGCGCCAACTGGCGATGCAGCAGATCGCCGGGCTGGGCGCGCCGATCCATCAGGAGATCGCCGGAGTGCCGCAGCAGCTCAGGATTAGCTACGTTGGCTCGATCGACGGCCCCGACGACCGCGCCGGGCTGCAACAGTCGTTCCTGGCGAGTCTCGATCGCGGCCTGCGCGAAGAGCTTGATCGCGGGCAGACATTGATCGGCCCGCACCGCGACGACGTGGTATGCAGCCTGGACGAGGTCGACATTGGCGTCTATGGCTCGCGGGGCCAGCAGCGCAGCCTGACGCTGGCGCTGAAGCTGGCCGAGGCCGAGCTGATGCGCACTCGCACCGGCGACGCGCCCGTGCTGCTGCTGGACGATATTCTCTCCGAGCTTGACGCCGCGCGGCGGGCACATTTGCTCCAGTTCATCGATCGGCCCGGCCAGCAAACGCTGATGACCGCCGCCGATCTGGCCGACTTCGATCCATCGTTTCTGACGCAGATCAGCCGGGTGCGCGTCGAGCATGGCCGCGTGCTGTAATGCGCCGATAGGCCGGGGGTGTGGGGCGTCCCCCACGAATTCTTTCCCCTCGCCTATGGCAATCGGAGAGGGGGTGGCGGGGTGCCCTTTGGGCGGCGATTGGGGTGAGGGCCTGGACGAAGAACCAAAAACCGGAAACTCGAAACTCTGAACTTGAAACTCTGAACTTGAAACTCGAAAAACCTCCTGCGGCGATCAGCGTGAGCGCTCGATCGCCGCAGGAGGCTGTGTCGTTGCCTGAGCGGTAATAGATTACTCGGACTCTTCGGGTGTCTCGGCGGCCTCTTCGCCCGCCAGCTCCGGCTCGCCCTGCTCCTCCTGCTCGGTGATCGCCTCTTCCTCGGCCTCCATGCGCGACGGCGTGATCGTCGCCAGCATCTCGTCGGGAGAGGTCAAGACCTGCACCTTATCGCCCAGGTCGAGGTCGCGCACATACAGCACCGTGTTGAAGTCGACGAGGCGGCTAATATCGACCTCGATGATGTGCGGAATATCGGCAGGAAGCGCCTTGACGTGCAGCGTCGCCATCGGCGTCGTCAGCACACCGTCGCCGCGCTCGACCAGCGGGTTCTCCCCGACGGCCACGACGGGTACGTCCGCCGCCATCTCGACGCGCAGATCGACCACGCGGAAATCGACGTGCAGGAACTCGCGCGACACTGGATGCCGCTGCACCTGGCGCACAAACGCGCTGCGCGTGCCGCTCGGCAACTGAAGATCGATCAGCGTCGTGCGCCCAGCCGTACGATAAACCAGGCCAAAGGTCTTGGCGTCGAGCTGGAAGGTTTCGGTCGGCACGCCTCTGCCGCAGATCGACGCCGGCACCAGGCCCGCCTTGCGCAATGACTTGACCTTCTTGCCGGTGATCGAGCGAGGCTCGAGCGTGAGTGTAAGCTTGTCCATCAGTCTGGCCCTCCTTAAGGCTACTGCTGTAGGATGAATAGACAACCGGCGGATTGTAGCATACGGCTGCCCGCGCCGCAACCGACAAGCGCCGCGTATGGTAAGCTGCCCAACCTCGCGTAAGAGTCGCTATCGAAGGTGTTGCATGATGTCTGCGTTTCACAGCCGTCTCTACGGCGATCCAACGGATGCAGCGCGGATCGTCGAGTTTGTACGCAGGGTCCGACCGCGCGAGCGGGTGACGGACTATCCGGGCATTGTCGATTTGCCCGATGTGCTCACGCCTGTGTCGGCTACTACACGCCTGTGGTTTGCCGCCGACGATCAGATCGTGGGCGTTGCCTTCGTCGATGCCTTTCAGACTCTCCGCTTCGAGCTTGACTGGCAGCGTATCGCGCCCGATCTTGAAGCTGCGGTGATCGCCTGGGGTGATGGCTGCATCCGCCGCGCCAGCGGAGCGAGTAGCGACTCCCTTCGGATCTACGCCGCCGCTCACGAGGCCGATGCCGCCCGGCTGCGCTTCCTGGCACGCCATGCATTCACCCGCCTGGCCGACTCGATCATCCACATGGAGCGCCCGCTCATCGATCCGCTGCCTGCGCCGCGCCTGCCGCCTGGGTTTCAGATCCGTGCCGTAGCGGGTCTGCACGAGGCTGCGGCGCTGGCTGCGCTGCACCGCGCGGCTTTCGGCACGCCGCACATGAGCGCCGCGCGGCGGCTGACGATGATGCAGGCCGCACACTACGATCCCGCGCTTGATCTCGTCGCTATCGCGCCTGACGGAACCCCTGCCGCGTATGGTATGGGCAGCGTGAGCAGTGAAGAAAACGCGCTGACGGGGCGCAATGATAGCTACGCAGACCTCTTTGCGACGCTCCCGGCCTATCGCGGAAAGGGCTTAGCCCAGGCGCTCATGCTCACTATCTTACAGAAGCTGCGCGCGCGGGGCCTTGCGACAGCAAAGTTAAGCACTGCAAGCAATAATTCGGCCATGCAACGGGTTGCGAGCAGCGCAGGATTTAAGGCCATCTCCGCAACGGTTCGGCTGCAACGCGCAATTGCTGTCGAACCACCTGCCGTAGGATAGGGCTACCAGCCGATAACAAAAATACTGCGGTGGGCTAGTCCAATCAGGCTATAGGTAAGCGCCGAGCAACCTTGTACAGTACGTAGTACTACGGTGAGCGCATAGGGCGTTGCGGTGGTTTGAGGCGCTACTCCACACGATTCATCCTGCATCGGCGTCTCATTGCTATAGCAGGTGGTGGATGCGAGCGGCGTTCGCGTTGGCGAGTACGAGCTGAATCCAAAGATCATCGATGAGCTAGACGACGGCACGCAACGACCGTCAACCGGATCAACATTCGTCTCTCTAACAACGCCCGCAACACTCGCTGCCTGTTGCGCTTCGACCTGAGAGCGGGCCTAATGGCCCGCTTCTGCTGTTGCTCGTCCAGAAGCGTCCCGATCGGCGCTGCGACCGGTCGGCAGGATACTCGCGAGATTGACGATCTCTTAACCCGGATCTGCCTGGAGCGTTTACGCCATGTTTAGAGCAGCCAATCGGCTCGGCCCGAAGCTCATTCTCACAACCCTGATCTTTTTGCTGGTGCTGGCGTCCGCAACCGCGCTGCTGGTGACACGCGGCTTTCGACAGACGCAGAACGACGCGACGCGGCGCAGCATCGAGGGCCTGGAGGCACAGGGAAGCACCGCGCTGCTCGCGCTGACCGCTCGCGAGGCGCTGCTTTCGGCATCGCTCTTTAACCACGCCGTGCCCGTCGGCAAAAGCGTTGCCGAATATTTCGTGGCGATGTTGCGGATTGGCCCTGTGCCCTGGGACTCGCAGAAGAATCTCACGCCGGGAACGGTCGGCGGCTTTTATGATAAGCGGCCTGGGCGCATCAGCGATCTCTGGATGCCGAACACGATCAAGACCATCGATGCGGAGCTTGAGCGCGGCCTGCGTGACTCAGCCGCGCTCGATGCGCTCGTGCCGACGATGCTCAAAGAATACTCCGACTTCGTCTCGATCTACCACATCAACGACACGGGCATGACCCGCTACTATCCAGTCATAGGCTTAGACGAAACCGTAGCGCAGGGCATCTCGGTCTACGATCAGCCGTTTTATGGCCCGGCAACGCCGAAGAACAACCCAGAGCGCAAGTCGATCTGGACGGCGCCCTACATCGATCCTGCCGGACAGGGCATGATTGTCTCGTCGGTGACGCCGATTTATGATGGCGACGAGTTCCGGGGCATTATCGGCGTCGATATTGTCCTGACGCGCCTGATCGAGCATCTTAACACGCTGAAACCCGCCGAGAACGGCACCGGCTACGCTTTTCTGGTCGATCAGCAAGGACAACTGATCGCCGCGCCGCCCAAGGCGATCAACGATATTTTGGGCTGGCCGATCGACGAGACGATCACCATCAGCGAGACACTCGGCTTGAATCTCAACCGCACGAAGAATGTCGAGTTCCGTGAGGTGCTGGCCTCGATGCAGAGCGGACAGAGCGGGATTACCAAGCTGACGATCGGCGGCGAGATGAGCTTCCTCTCCTACACGCCGCTGCCCGACGTCGGCTGGAGCCTGGGCATTGTCGCGCCGGTCAGCGAGGTCGTGGCCGAATCGTACAAGGTCGAGGCGGCGATCCGCAGCGGAACCGATGAAACCGTACAGTCGACGCTGCTGATCATGGTGCTCTTCTTTTCGCTCGCGCTTGGCGGCACGATCTTCTTGAGCCGCCGCCTGACCCGCCCGATAGAAGCGCTCGTCGCGGGAACCCACGCCGTCGCCGCCGGCGACCTCAATATCGTCATTCCGGTTACGTCAAGCGATGAGCTGGGATTGTTAGCCCAATCGTTCAACGCCATGACCGCCGAGCTGGCGACGAGTCGGCAGCGGTTGGAGACATGGAGCCAGACGCTTGAGCGCACCGTGGACCAGCGCACCGCCGATCTTGCCAGGGCGATGCTAGAGGCGCAGGAGGCCCGCGCCGCTGCCGAGCAGGCCAACGAGCTTAAAACGCAATTCCTGGCAAACATGTCGCACGAGCTGCGTACGCCGCTCAACTCGATCATCAACTTTACCCGGATCTTGATGGCCGGCATGCGCGGCCCCGTCAGCGAAGGCCAGGCCGACTATCTTAACCGCGTGCGTCACAGCGGAGAGCATCTGCTGGGTCTGATCAACGATATTCTCGACCTGTCGAAGATCGAAGCGGGAAAGATGGAGCTTTTCAAGGAGCCGATCAGCATCGGCGATCTGGTGCAGAGCGTGATGGCAAGCGCGGCTGGCCTGACGAAAGGCAAGCCGATCGAGCTGCGCCACGAGGTCGCGCCCTCGCTGCCGCCGATCGAGGTCGACCGCACCCGCATACGTCAGGTGCTGCTGAATCTGCTCTCCAACGCCGCTAAATTCACCGACGCCGGATCGATCAGGGTGCGCGCCGACGAGCAGGATGGACACGTCATCGTCAGCGTGAGCGATACGGGCATCGGCATAGCGTCGGAGCATCTTGAGCTCATTTTCGAGGAGTTTCGTCAGGTCGACGGCGCGAACAATCGGCTCTACGAAGGCACCGGCTTAGGGCTGGCGATCTGCCGTCGGCTGATCGAGCTGCACGGCGGTCGCATCTGGGCCGAGAGCACACCCGGCAAGGGCTCGACCTTCACGTTCATGCTGCCGCTGCGCTTTGTGCCGCGCGTCGTGACAGCACCGCACGTGCCCGCCGAAACCTCTAACCGCAGCGGCTCGTGCGTCCTGGTGATCGACGACGATCCCGCCGCGATCGAGATCGTCACGACGTACCTGGGCCGCGACGGCCACCGGGTCTGCGGCGTTACCGACAGTCGGCAGGCGCTCGAAGAGGCGCGCAGGCTCAGGCCCGCCGCGATCATTCTGGACGTGCTGATGCCGCACAAAGACGGCTGGGAAGTGCTGGCCGCGCTCAAGGCCGATCCGGCGCTGAAAGGCGTGCCCGTGGTGCTGTACTCGATCATGGAAGAGCAAAAGCTCGGCTTTTACCTCGGAGCCAGCGCGTATCTGACCAAGCCGATCGACGAGGAGCTATTGCGCAGCACGCTCGCGGAGCTGGTTGGAATCGGCTCGACGGTGCTGGTGATCGACGACGACCCGGACGTGCTTGACATCGTGAGCGAACAGCTCAAGCCGCTTGAGGGCTATACCATTCTGACCGCGAGCGGCGGACAAGCCGGGCTCGAGCAGATCGCGACGGTACATCCGGATCTGATTGTTCTTGACCTGATGATGCCGGAGGTCGATGGCTTTGCCGTGCTGGAATGCCTGGAATCCAACCCGGAGACACGCCATATCCCGGTGATCGTGCTGACGGCTAAAGATCTGACCAACCAGGAGCGCGAGCTGCTTAACCAGCGGGTGAGTAGTCTGCTCACCAAAGGGTTTACCTCCGCCGGAGAGCTGCTGGCGAAAGTCTCAGAGCTACTCGGCGCTGTTACGGAACAACCGGCCAAGCCGCGATAGTGAGCCGTCGGGGCTGGACCTGCATAGATATTGCGTTGCTAAAGGAGGATACAACATGCGTCCTGAGGAAGCTTATGTCCTGGTGATCGAAGACGATCTCGATAATCTGCTGGTTGTCAGCGATCTATTGCGCCTGGCGGGGGTGCAGCACATCAACGCTCAGGAGTCGGGCTGGCAGGGCCTCAAGCTGGCCGAGACTCTGCCACGGGTCGATCTGATCCTGCTGGACATTCAACTGCCGCACGAGGATGGCTACGCCATTTTAGGACATATCCGGGCCAATCCCAGGCTCAAAGATACGCGCGTTGTGGCCGTGACGGCGAATGTCCTGCCGCAAGATGAAGCGCGGGCGCGCACCGCAGGCTTCGATGGATTTATCGGCAAGCCGCTGTTCTTCGATCGCTTTCCGCAGCAGATTAAAGCGCTCCTCGCGGGAGAGCAGGTCTGGATGGCACGCTAGCCTGCGAGTCACGAACAAACTCGAAACTCGAAACTTGAAACTTGAAACTTGATTCTGCTTAGCCCGCTCGATCACCGTGCTCCAGGCTCAAAAGCTGCGACAGCCTGGAGCGCCCGCCCGCGCCTAGGCTGTCGCCTGAATCGCCATGCCGCGCCCCGCCAGCGCATACTCAAGCCCGGATTGCAGATTGGCGCGCGCCACCATGTCGCTAAGATCGATGCCGAGCTGGACCATCGTCTGTGCAATCTCCGGGCGAATACCGACGAGGATCACCTGCGAGCCGAGCAGACGCACCGCCTGCGCCGTTTGCAGCAGGTAGCTCGCCACGCTGGTATCGATCACGGGCACGCCCGTGACATCCAGCATCACCACACTCGCCTGATACGTCGTGATACTCTCCAGCAGATGCTCCATAATCTGTCCGGCCCGCCGCGAATCGATCGCCCCTACCAGCGGCAGCACCAGGATGCCCTCGTAGATCGGGATGATCGGCGACGAGAGCTCCTGCACGATCGCCGCCTGCGCGCGGATGACCTCTTCGTTGGCACGGACAAACGACTCGAACATAATGGCACGGGTTGCTCCGGTCGCCGTGTAGAGCTGCTCGATCGCCGCCAGTCGCTCTGCGAGATCGTCGATCTCACGATGAAACAACTGCCGCGCCACCTCCTCGACGATCGTGATCGTCCGCTGCAGCTCAGCGATGGTATAGCCTTCGCGCGCCCGGTGATAGCTCATCGTGGTCCAGAACTCACCAAAATAGTGCGGCACCGGCTCCGCCAGATCCTGCGCTAGCGCATCAAGCCCTGTCACCACACGTGGCCGGAGTTCCGCAGGCGTTAGGGACGCATACATGCCCCCGGCCTCTTTGATTACGCGCTCTGTGGTTTCCGCAACCACTTCCTCAAAATGCTCTCGGTAGAGGGAGACGAACCGTGCCATGATTACTTCCTTCCGCATACGGGACACGTAGAGACGGGCCATTGTAGCACCGCAGGACAATCATGAGAACAAGCATAGCTGCGCCTGGGCCAAAAGGGAAGGGCCAAGGGAGCTATCTTGGTTGAACCAGATGCATCCTGCGATGGTACTTACAACACGTGTGAGGCGGCATGTATCGCCGGCGGCACATTGCCGGGGTACCATGCCCAAAGGGCGTCCCTTGGGCGGATTGGGGTGCGGGCCTCGACGCGAAACGTTGAACTCGAAACAAGGAGCATCCACAAGCTATGGACATCGATCGCATGCGTGAGCTGTACGACCGAGATCAGCGCCAGGACCTGGCGATCCCCGGCATGCGGCGCGAGGTCGTCGGCACGATCGTTCGACATGTCAATCTCGCAGGCGGCGAGGGCATGATCATCTACTCTCGCCTGGCCGCCGAGCACGTCGCGGCGGCGATTGACGAGCAGACGGGCTACTTTGCGGCGATCGGGCAAGACTTTGAATGGAAGGTCTACCGCCACGATACGCCGCCCGATCTGAAAGATCGCCTGGGCGCGCATGGCTTCGAGATCGGCGCGGACGAGGCGATCCTGGTGCTCGATCTGGCGACCGCGCCGGATCTGCTCGCGCAGACGCCCCCACCGACAATCCGGCGCATTACCGATCCTGCCGGGGTCCCCGATGCGATCAGCGTGCAGAACGTCGTCTGGCAGGAAGATTTCGGCTGGCTGGAGCAGCGCCTGACGACCAACCTGCGCGAGCGGCCCGATTATCTTTCGATCTATGTCGTCTATGAGGACGATACACCGGTCGCCTCGGCCTGGATCAACTTTCCGCAGCAGAGCCAGTTCGCCAGTCTGTGGGGCGGCTCGACGCTGCCTGAGTATCGCAAGCGCGGCATCTACACCGGCTTGCTGGCGGCCCGCGCTCAGGAGGCGCGACAGCGCGGCAGGCGCTTTCTGACCGTCGATGCCAGCCCGATGAGCCGACCGATCCTGCTGACGCTCGGCTTTCAGCTCATCAGCTACGCCTATCCCTGCGTGTGGCACGTCGATCGCTCAGACCGGCGCGACGACAGAGGCGTGCTACCATGAAACCTGCGATCCGATTGGCGACGCCGGAAGACGCCGAGCAAATGCTGGCGATCTACGCCCCGCTGGTCGCCACCACCAGCATCTCGTTCGAGTTGGAGCCGCCGACGATCGACCAGATGCGGCAGCGCATCCGCGAGACGCTTGAGCGGTGGCCCTGGGTTAGCTGCGAAGATCAGGAAGCGATCGTCGGCTATGCGTACGCCGGGCAGCATCGCAGACGAGCGGCCTACCAGTGGTCGGTCGATGTCTCGGTGTACGTCCACGAGCGCGCGCGGCGGATGGGCATCGGGCAGGCGCTCTACACCTCGCTCTTTAACATCCTGGTGCTCCAGGGCTTCTACAACGCCTACGCCGGGATTGCGCTGCCCAACCGGGCCAGCGTGCGGCTGCACGAGTCGCTGGGCTTCAAGCCTGTGGGCGTGTACCACGGCGTGGGCTACAAGCTCGGCGCGTGGCACGACGTGGGCTGGTGGCAGCGAACGTTGCAGCCGCGACGACCCGATCCGCAGCCGCCGTGTTCGCTGGACGCAGCGCGGGCCGATCCGGCGTGGGCGGCGGTGCTGGCCTCAGGCGTGGCGCTGCTGCGCTTCGAGCTGTGAGTCCACGTCTTAGGTTTCAAGTTCCAGGCCCTCACCCCGCGTCGCTGCGCTCAGCACCCCTGCCCCACGCTCAGGCGGCCTCCGCCTTCGCAGCCTGCGGCACAGGAGCGGGGGAAGTTTGGTGCTTCCCCTTTGTTCTCCGTCAGGCGTGGCCTATTTCGTGATGAATACATGGCAGATGCGATCAGCAGATGCCAGCCTGCGCGTCGGCGGTGCTCCGTGCGGCGGCAGGCATGGCCCAGGAGCCAAAAGGAGCGAGGATCGATGAGCAACGCAGGAAAACCCGAAGTCGTCGTGATCACCGGAGCGTCGGCGGGCGTGGGCCGCGCCACGGCGCGCGCGTTTGCCAGGCGTGGCGCGCACATCGGGCTGCTGGCGCGCGGACGGGATGGTTTAGAGGGCGCGCGGCGGGATGTGGAGGCGCTGGGCGGCAAGGCGCTGGTGCTGCCTACCGATGTCGCCGACTCGGATCAGGTCGAGGCGGCGGCGGCCAGGGTTGAAAAAGCGTTCGGCCCGATCGACATCTGGGTCAACAACGCGATGACCTCGGTCTTCTCGCCGGTCAAAGAGACGACTCCGGCGGAGTTCAGGCGCGTCACCGACGTGACCTATCTGGGCTATGTCTATGGCACGCTGGCGGCGCTCAAACGCATGCTGCCCCGCGACCAGGGCGCGATCGTGCAGGTTGGGTCGGCGCTGGCCTACCGGGGCATTCCGCTCCAGGCCGCGTACTGCGGAGCGAAGCACGCGATCCAGGGCTTTTGCGACTCGCTGCGGGCTGAGCTGATCCACGACGGCAGCAACGTGCGCCTGACGATGGTGCAGATGCCAGCGCTCAACACGCCGCAGTTCGATTGGGTCAAGTCGCGCCTGCCCAACCGGGCGCAGCCGGTCCCGCCGATCTTCCAGCCCGAAGTCGCCGCCGAAGCAATCGTCTGGGCCGCGCATCACGATCGCCGCGAGGTCTACGTGGGCCTTTCCTCGGTGATCGCGATCGTCGGCAACAAGATCGCGCCGGGCCTGGGAGACTGGTATCTCGGCAGGAGCGGCTATAAGTCGCAGCAGACCGACGAGCCGCGCGATCCGGAGGCCATGCATAACCTGTGGGAGCCGGTGCCGGGCGATCACGGCGCGCACGGGCGCTTCGACGATCGGGCCAAGCAGAGTAGCTGGCAGCTCTGGGCGACAACCCACCGGAGCTGGCTGGCGCTGGCTGGCGCTGGTGTCGCCAGCGCGGCGGTCGCGGCGCTCTTTGGGAGGGGCGATGAGTAAGGATCGATCGATGGGCGAGCCAGACCGATCGCTGATCGGCGTCTGGCTGCTGGTCGCGCCGTGGGTGCTCGCCTACGACTCGCTGGCGGCGATGCTCACCAGCCTGGTCGTCGGCGCGATCATGGCGCTGCTGGCGGCGGCGCGCGGCAGGCTCACCCCGCAACCTGGCGGCGGATGGCGGGCGGTCTGGACCGGCGATCCCCGGCGGTAGGCGCGCGACGGCAAATCGGAGTTCCAAGTTTCGAGTGTCGAGTTCCAAGTTTCGAGTGTCGAGTTCTCCTTGGTTCTCGGTTCTTGGTGCCTGGTTCTCGTTTTGTTCTTTGTTCTCGCGAGGTACACGATGCCTGACACACACCGAACATCGCGCAGCCAGCGTGACGGAGTGCGGGAAGTTGAGCAGCACCAGCCGTTCGACCCGTTCACCCGTCGCGCGCTGATTGCGGTGGCGATTGGCCTCGCGGCGCTCGCGCTCGTCGCCTTTGTCTGGTACACCAGCCACATGCTGCTGCTGGCCTTTGGCGGCATTCTGCTGGCGGTCTTTCTGCGCACGCTGAGCGACTGGCTGAGTGCCAAAACCACGCTCTCGGAGGGCTGGTCGCTGGCAGTGGTTGGCGTGGCGCTGCTGCTGCTGCTGGGTCTGGGCGGCAGGCTGATCGCTCCCCGGATCGGCGAGCAGTTCACGCAACTGACGCAGCAGCTTCCTCAGGCCTGGCAGCAGTTCCGAGAGACGATCGAGCAGTATAGCTGGGGCCGACAGCTTCTAGAGCAGGCGCAGCAGCCCGATCAGGTGGCATCGGGAACGTCGGGCATCTTCGCACAGGTCGGGCGCGTCTTCTCCGGCACCTTTGACACGATCGCCAACATCGTGATCATCCTGTTCATCGGCGTGTACCTCGCGGCCAACCCACAGCTCTACACCAGGGGCATTATCCGGCTGGTGCCGCAGCACAAGCGGCCACGTGCCCGCGAAGTCCTGCATGTGATGGGCTACACGCTGCGCTGGTGGCTGCTTGGCCGCGCGATAGCGATGGTGGCGATCGGCATGATGGTGACAATCGGCCTGTCGCTGCTCGGCATTCCGCTGGCGCTGCCGCTTGGCATCATCGCGGCGCTGCTCGACTTCGTGCCGAATATCGGGCCGATCATCGCGGCGCTGCCAGCCGTGCTGCTGGGCCTGACCCAGGCGCCGATCCAGGCGCTCTATGTCGTGCTGCTCTACCTGGCGATCCAGATGGTCGAGGGCTACCTGCTGACGCCGCTGGTGGAGCAGGAAACCGTGGAGCTGCCGCCCGCGCTGACGATCGGCGCGCAAGTGTTGCTGAGCGTGCTGCTGGGACCGCTCGGCCTGGTCTTTGCGACGCCGCTGGCGGCAATGGCGCTGGTGCTCGTGAAGATGTTGTATATCGAAGATACGCTCGGCGATACGATCGACGTGCGGGGCGAGCAGGAGGCGCATGAGCAGGAGCAGGCGATGGCTGAGAGTGCATGAGCCGCACCGCTCGACCAGGCGCTAGCTGAGATCGAAGCTGAGCGTACGCAGCGGAAAGCCGGCTAAGCGCGGCCTGGCAGATCATTTCTGGCTATCCTGCTAAGCAGAGTCATGATCCTCGACCCGCTACACGCCTCCTACAGATCCCCAACAACGACAACGACACCGGCGCTTGCCGATGTCGTCACCTCGCTCGTCATCTCAGCGTGGGCTACGCCGCCTGACGCATCGTGCCCGACTGAAGCAGCGCGCGAATATCCTGAACCGTCTCGTTCGAGCAGAGGCCGATTCCCGGCAGATAGCTGGCCCGATCGGTGCGCCAGCCTCGGACCGCGCCGCCAACATCCGCGACCGCGCAGCTCAGGATCTCAGCCAGCCGCGACTCGTCGACAAAGCCTTCCGTCTCCAGAATACGCTCCAGCCGCTGCCATTTGCTCTCGCCAAGCTGCGCCAGGGCTGTGGGCGAGGGCAGCGCCCGCGCCAGCATCCGCGCCGACGGCTCGCCGACATGCGGCACCACGATCGTCGGCAGCGCCGCGAGCTGTTTCGCCCACTCCGCCTCCGTCGCCACCACGATCAGCGACCGCCCGTTGAGCGCCCGCAGCGGCTTAACCAGCGCATCAACGACCGCGCGGCTATCGGCCAGCACCAGGTAGGCGCGCTGCTGCCCGCGCATGATCAGAAAGTCGGGCACGATCACGCCCGCGTCCGTGATCAGCGGCTCCGGATCGCGCCGGAGCCGCCAGCCGCCGGTTTCGCCGCGCAGATACGCTTTGTTCCAGGCGTTCAGGAGCCTGGCTGCGCCCTGGGCCTCCCACGCCTCATCGCCTCGCCCGACGCGCTGCGCCTGCACGCCCAGGATCGCCAGCGCGGGCTTGTTGAGCGCGTAGCTATAGACCGAACCGGCGAGATGCACCGTCGCCTCGCCCTCGACCGGCGCGTCGGGATGGGCCGCCAGCAGCCGCAGCAGCGCCCGCACCACGCGCCGACCATGACGGCTGTAGCCGCCAAGGGCATCGCGCTTCCCGATCCACTCGATTGTCACCGTTCCCGCAAAAAGGCCGCCCGCGCCGTGCTCGATCGCATAGCGCAGGCCGTAGCGCTTCGAGATATTGTGGACCGTCCGCACGATCGTCCAGATCGGGCCGTCGAGCGTCAGGCGCAGCGCCGAGGTAGCGCGCAGCGCCGTCTCGATCGAGTGGTAGTTGTAGAGCGCCACGATGTCGCGGGCCGCTGGCGCTCCCGCGACCTTGGTCAGAATCGCGTTCTCTGCGGCGTCGAGCGTCAGCAGCGTCTCAAAGGTCCGCCGATCGATCGGCAGGTCGGCACACAGCGCTTCGAGCACCGTCGCCCGCCCGACCAGCGGCAGGAAGCCGTTGTGATGCGCGTTGACGTAGCGATAAAGATACTGCCGCACCGCCGCCGGTCGATCCAGGCCCAGCGAGCGCAGCACATGGCAGGTTTCATCGTCGAGCACCTCGCCGAAGTCGGGCTGGTGCCAGACGTAGGTCCGTCCGAGACAGGCGACGATGCCGCGTGCCAGCTTGGGATCGCCAAAAAATTCCAGCAGCGTCTCGGCCTGCATCTCTTTGCGCGGACGCCCGACCATGCGCTCGTAGTAGTCGATGGCATAGCTGATCGCCGCCAGAAAGCGATCGTCGCGTAGCTGATGCGGATAGAGCGCGCGTCTGTCGCCGACTTTGCGGCTGGTTTTTTTGAAGTCTGCGGTGGAAAATGACATGCATGCCTCTGGACAAACAAAGAACAGAGAACAAAGCAGGCTGAGATTCTTTGTTTCGTTGTTCGTTGTTCTCTGTTCTACTAATTCGGTCTACGCCTGCGCGCGGTATTGACCTCGCTGGTCTTGCGGGTGATCACCTCGTAGAGCACGGCGGTCGTCGCCTTGGGGCGGATCACCCGTCCGAGGCGCTGGATATACTCGCGGGTCGTGCTGGAGCCGCTGACGACGATTGCGACATTTGCGTCGGGCACGTCCACGCCCTCGTTGAGCACGCGGCCCGTCACCAGCTTGGAGTAGCTGCCGTCGCGAAAGCCCTCAAGGATCGCCTTGCGCTCGTCGGCGGCGGTCTTATAGGTGATCGCGGGCAGCGCCAGCCGGTGCGAGATCGTATCGACCAGCGCGTTGTACTCCGAAAAGACGATCACCTTGTCGTCGCGATGCTCGCCCAGCAGCCGCTCGACCTCGTGGAGCTTGGCCTCGGCATTGAGCGCGATCATGCGGGCCTGATGGTGTGCTTGCAGCGCCCGCCGCGCCTGCGGATCAGTCGCCGAGCGGCGGATCAGCTCGCCGAAGAAATCGCCGCCTTTGGCAAGCATATGCCGCTTGGAGCTGAGAAACCACTTCCACTCGCCCATCAGCGCCTCGTAGCGCAGCGACTCTTCATCGCTCAGCGAGACGAAGACGCGCTTTTCGACGTACTGCGCGATATGGCCCTCGGCGCTGAGATCGGCGGGCGCGCGCCGATAGACCAGCGGGCCGAGCAGCGCGCCCAGCGCGCTGTGCTCGCCGTCGGCGCGATCGGGCGTGGCCGTCAGGCCCAGGCGGTAGGGCGCGTTCGAGCGCGTGGCGATCGTCGCGTAGCTGGGCGAGGGCAGATGATGCGCCTCGTCGCAGATCAGCAGGCCGATGTCGTTGAGCGGCGCGTTGGGCATCGCCGCCGAGGCATAGGTAATCACCGTGATCGAACGCCACTCTTTGCGCCCGTCGCCCACGATGCCGACGCTGCGCCGGGGCAGGCTCAGCCGCTCCACCACCGCATCGCGCCACTGGTAGAGCAGCTCGATCGTCGGCACCACGATCAGCGTCCGCAGCTTGAGCCGGGCCAGCGCCATCAGCGCCACCACCGTCTTACCCGCGCCGGTCGGCAGCACGACAACGCCGCGCCCATCGTGGCGCAGCCAGCTTTCGATCGCCTCGGCCTGGTAGGGACGCGGCTCGAACTGAAGCCTGGGCCGGTAGCCACCGGCCAGCGCATCCTCCTCGACGCACGGCTCGTCGGCCTCTTCGCTCAGGAGCGTCGCGCCGAGCAGTGCGTCGGGATCGTCCTCTTCCAGCGCGTATCCATCGGCCAGCAGATCGTCGAGCATCGTCTGCTCGACCTCCATCGGCACGATAAACTTACGCCGCGTTTTTGCGCTCGGCATTCCAGAAGCTCTCCTGTACGTAGATCACATTGCCGTCGCGCACAAAGGGCGTATCCACCTCAGGCGCGGTTTCGGTCTTCAGCTCGTCCACGATCAGCCGCGCGCGCTTCGGCCCGATGCCCCACACCCGCTGCAGCCCGACCGTCGCCGCGCGCTGGATCAGCTCTTCGGCGTCCTCGGCCTTGAGATCGTTGGTGATCCGCTCGGCCAGCTTCGGCCCGATACCGGGAACGTGCAGCAGGCGCTGCTGCGCCGTGGGCAGCTCGCCAACCAGCTCCTCGTACACGTCGCAGGTGCCGTCGAGCGCCAGCCCGGTGATCGTTTTGGTGAGCCGCTCGCCCAGGAAGGGCACGCCAAGCGGCTGCTGATTGCGGGCACGCTCGGCGAGCGAGTGGCGCACACGCAGGATATTGCGGGCGGCGCGGCGGTAGGCGCGGATGCGGTAGGGATTCCCATGCTGCGCGATCAGCAGCGAGGATATGTTGAACAGTATCGCGGCAATTTCACGGTTTGTCATAGCTCTTCCCTTTTGTACATACTCGTTTGCCCATCGTCTGGTAGAAACGGAAAATCGCACACTTTAGAACGGATGTTTGTATTATACCACAAATGCCTCCGATGGCAACAACTGTAAAAGATTTCAGGGCAGATCCGCTCTGTGGTACAGCGTTTGCTACCACCGTAAGGACATACCAAAAAGTTGGAGCGCGTGGCTTATCGAGGTACACGAGCCAGCTTATGTAAGGAGGAATACCTGATGCGTAATATGCGTGGAGCGTTATGGGCACTTGGTCTGGCGGGCGCGGCGTATGCCTGGAAAAATCGCAACCAGCTAAGCCAGCAGTTCAACTCGATGACCGGCAACCGCTTCGGACGCCATCCGTCGCAGAGCTTCAGCCCGCAGGAACTGCCCGACACCAGCCGCAGCGAGCAGCGCGACTTCGATACCTATAGCAAGCCCTCGTCGTTCAACGAGCGCGAGCTGGGCGGCACGTCGCTATAGCTCGGCATGCTGCACCTGACAGGCCGCCAAGCGTAGTAGGAGGAGTACAACCACGATGCGTATTGCCGATATTATGACCAAGGATGTACAAACTGTTAGGCCAGACACCGATCTCGTCACGGTTGCCAAATATATGAAAGATCTGGATGTCGGCGTGATTCCTGTTGCCGAAGGCGATCAACTTGTCGGGCTGATCACGGATCGCGATATTGTGATCCGCGCGATTGCCAGCGGCGCGCAGCTTCAGCAGGCCAGGGTGCGCGAGCACATGACGCCCAACCCAACATGCGTCTCGTCGGACGATGATGTCACGCGCGCCGCCGAGATCATGGCGCGCGAGCAAATTCGACGCCTACCGGTCGTAGATGGTGGTAAACTTGTGGGGATCATTTCGATCGGCGATGTGGCGGTCGATACCAACAAGGACAAGCTGATTGGTCAGGCATTGGAGCAAATTTCCGAGCCAGCCAAGCCACGCTCATCTGAGGTAGGCCGGTAGCACATTGTCGCAAGAGAAGCGGGGAGCAGGCGACACTGTCGCAGGTGGCCGGCGGGGATTGCTCCCGCCGGTCGATGTTTGGAAACGAACGGTATGGCACTAAACTTATGGCATGACCTCGACCCCGGACCACAGGTGCCTGAGGTATTGAACGTGATCGTCGAAATTCCGCGTGGCTCTCGTAACAAGTACGAGTACCACAAGCAGACCGGCGCGATCAAGCTGGATCGTGTGCTGTTTTCGCCTGTGTTCTATCCCGGCGACTACGGCTTTATTCCGCAGACCTACTACGACGACGGCGATCCGCTGGATGTGCTGGTGATGACCAATGCGCCGACCTTTCCCGGCTGCGTGGTCGAGGCGCGTCCGATCGGGATCTTCCACCTCCGCGACCGTGGCGAGCCGGACGATAAGATCCTGGCGGTGCTGCACTACGATCCGTTCTTTGCAGACATCAAAGACTACACCGAGCTGCCCGCCCACTTTCTCAAAGAGGTGACACACTTCTTCTCGGTCTACAAAGATCTTGAGGGTGTGCGCACCGAGGCGCTTGGATGGGAAGGCCCCGAAGTTGCTAAAGAGCGGGTGAAGTACGCGATCGATCATTATTGGGATATGCGTGCAGGACGTTTAGGGAGAACGTAACGTGGCTCGGCGCGCTCCACGGACTGAAACTAGCCAGGTAGCACACTCTGCTGGCGGCGTCATCTACCGCTACGATGGCGAAACCGTCCATGTCGCGCTGATCGCGACCAGCGGTGGATCGCGCTGGGGCCTGCCCAAAGGTCATGTCTTTGACGGTGAAACTCCCGAAGCCGCCGCGCAGCGCGAGATCGAGGAGGAGACTGGGCTGACCGGCGAGGTGATCCAGGCGCTCGAAACGATTGAGTACTGGTTCCGCGCCGGTCGGACGCGCATTCACAAGTTCGTCGATCTCTACCTGCTGCGCTATCGCCGGGGTGAGGTCGTGCCGCAGGAGGCGGAGGTCGACGACGCGCGCTGGTTTCCGCTGGACGAGGCGATCACGACCGCATCGTTTCCGCGCGAGCAGGCGGTGCTGGAGCGTGTGCGCGAGATGTGGCGGCGCGGCGAGCTGTCTTAGAGTCGGGGACGCCCCCAAACCCCGGCTATCATCGCACCCGACAGGAGGAGCACGCGCGTGCTCCTCTTTTTCGTCGGCGCGACGCAAGCATGATCGACGGCCTGGATCGTGCTCGTTTCGCCCGCCGGGATAGCAGATGAACGGCAGGGACTATGGCTATTCAGGCATCGAGCGAGAGCCGACCGCTGATTGTTTCCGGCATTGTGCTGGGGCTTGGCCTGGGCGGATTCATCGACGGCATTCTGTTGCACCAGATCTTGCAGTGGCATCATCTGCTGACGGTGCCGTACCCGCCCACCAGCGTGGGCAACCTTGAGCTAAACACGCTCTGGGATGGGCTATTCCACGCGCTGACCTACGTGCTCACGCTGGCGGGGCTGCTTTTGCTCTGGCGAGCGCTGCGCCGCACGGATGTCTGCTGGTCGACACGGATCTTGCTCGGCTGTCTGCTGGCCGGGTGGGGCATCTTCAATCTCGTCGAAGGCGTCATCGATCACCTGCTGCTGGAGATTCATCACGTTCGCGACGACCTGCCTCCTGGTCCGGCGCAGCTCACCTGGGATCTTGGCTTCCTCGTCTTCGGCGCGCTGCTCCTGGTGAGCGGCTGGCTGCTGATTCGCGCAGGGCAGCGCGCGACTCGGCGCTCGTGATTGAACGGATAGCGTGTCTTCCTATCGACCAGCCGCACACATCGCGCAGCCGCTCCGTCTCGGCTATGGATTAGCACGCCAGGTAGGTATAGTCACTGGCAGTGGCCCCAATGTTATCACTGACGACAACGACGAGCGCATATGATTGACCGGGATAGCAGTTTGAAGGATAGACAAGAATCGTATTGCCGCTGATGGAGGTGCGCCAGGGGCCGTACCAGCGCCACTCATAGCCGTACCTGCCGGTTCCGC
Source organism: Herpetosiphonaceae bacterium (assembly GCA_036374795.1). Classification (NCBI taxonomy): domain Bacteria; kingdom Bacillati; phylum Chloroflexota; class Chloroflexia; order Herpetosiphonales; family Herpetosiphonaceae; species Herpetosiphonaceae bacterium. The sequence goes on along the minus strand of DASUTC010000024.1, from coordinate 32,957 downwards.
CGCTCGGATAAGCCGTGCAATAGTGGCTGACATAATCTCGGCTGCACCACAGCGAAACACTCAGGGTCGTATCGGTCCCTGCGCTGGCCGAGGTGGGGCTGACCGCCGCAAGGGCGATGACGGTCGTCAAGAGGATACTGAGCAATCGTTTCATCGGGTAAAACCTCCCAGGTGTGATTGTTTGGTGCCAGGGGGGGCGTTCCGCAAACCCAACCGATCGTGACTGAGCCGACAAGCTGCCGCAGCAGCGCATCATTCCTGTAGACGAGCCACCTCCTGTATGCCAAACGCGACACGCGGGCCATGTCACGTGACGAGGCAACGTATAATGGATTTAACACAAGTGGACGTACCTTCTACACGCCCGCACCGACCAGAATCGAAGGATAACCTGACCGACGCATCGAGTCAATCGGCTTTTTGAGCGCACAGCTTTACCGCGCATGGTAGCCAGGCAACGAGAGCCGTGAGCGCTGGTGGGCTGCATGTCGATCAGCGGATCACGGGCTGCGCCGATCGGCGGCAGAAGCCGAATCGATCGCATGATTCAACGTTCACCCTTGCCACAGCCGCGATGTCAACCTTGCTTCCGATCTTAGGCGGCGGATGGGTGCTATGGAGGGGCGGCGATGCGAATATTGGAACCAAAACCGAAGCGCACGAGCGGGCTAGCGTCTACACATGTGCGGCGCGCCGCCTCTGCGGCAGATCATGAGCAGCGCGCGACCAGGCTCTTGGGACGCGCACGAGGCAGCCAGAGTCAGGGGCAGGCACTCCCCGCCGAGCAGCACGCGCTCGCAGCCGACGCTGCTGCCAGCAGAGCAGCCCACGCTGTCCACGATTTCAGCCGAGTAGCGGTCTACGCCGAGGCGCGACGAGATAGTCGATCACCTGTCCAACCTGGCTTGAACATCAGCGGCGGTGCATCCACGGGCTTAATCCAGCGGTCAACCGGGACCACCGACTATCCCGTGTTGAACAAGCAGATCATTGTCACCAATGCCGACGGGCCGCACTTTCACTCATGTTCCCACCAGCCCCAATTCGAGTGGCGCGTCAACTTTTCTCCGCCAACCGGGCAGACGGGCTGGATCGTCCAGCGCGTCGAGAGCACCTACGACGTGCATAACTGCGACGGCACGGTCGGGAAGTGCGATGGAACGCCGAATGTTCCCGCCGATCCCAACTTCCCGCCGACGCCGCTGTACTGGGAGGCGTGGCGGATCGCGGGCGTTGGCCTCGATCCAGACCCCTCAGGCGGCCATGATACCTGGCGACGCACGTTCGAGGTCCCAACCTGCGGGTCATGGTCGATTGACGGCACGCTCTATTATGCCGATGCGCTGCCCGCCGATTTCGTGGCGAACAATCCTGCCGTGCCCTCGGCGGGTATTGTACCGGCGACGACAACCGATCCGACCCGCAAGGTGCTGGGCAATGCGATTGGCCGCCGCCGCATCGCGGGCGAGTGGAGCTGCTGCGATCCGAATGCGAGCAATCACTACCATCGTCGCACAAAGTAACCATGCAAGAGGTATCCACGAATCGACGGCTCGACGATCATATACTATCAAGACACAGGCTCGACGAACGCACTCCTGTTCGTCGAGCCCGCACTTGAGCCGATCCGCAGGCCTGCTTACGGCGTCGTGGTTGCACTCCCGGTCGGGCGAGGTCCGGGCGGTCTGCCAGGTCCTCCCGGTGCGCCGCTATGTTGCCCGGTGCCAACCGTCGACAGATCGATCCCGATCGGGAAGGTTGCCGCGTAGCCGTTCGCTGATTGCGTGGTGGTGAGCAGGAGCAGATCCTGGTAGATATTGTCGGTGCTGTTGAGCGTGTCGGGCGTAGTGCCCTTGTGTACGGAGCCTGGGTGAAGACTTGCTGCGAGAGCGTGTCGTCAAAGAAGAGCTGTGAGGTAAATACTTTATCCTCGCTCGGCGATACCTTAAAATGGATGTGGACCGCGCGGCCCGCATACCAGCCGGGATAGATCGTGGTAAACGTGGCGACACCATTCGCATCCGTGACTTGCGCACCGCGCAGCCAGGTTTGGCCCTCGGTATTAAAGCCGGGATCGGACACTCCCGAATACGATCCGGCGGCGTCGCAGTGCCAGATCTCGACGGTAGCCCCTTCAAGCGGCGTGCAGTTCGTGCCGTCCACCTGCACGACATTGAACGTCAGGACAAGCGGTGTGCCTTCTTTCTGCTCGCGGATGTCGGAGCGTATCAGGTTCACATCCACGTAGTATGGCCCCTCGGTTACTTCGGGCCGGACCACACAGTTCGGCACCGCTACCTGGGTGTTGGCCGCTTCCGCAGTTGCCACCTCCGCCTGCTGCGTCGCGCTTGCGGCGGGGTCGCTGCCGATTGCCGCCGCTGTCTGCGCCTCTGCGTTCAGCGTCGGCGCGGCCTGATCCGTGGAGCTGGTTCCTGTCGGTCCGCAGCCGACCAGAAAGGCTGCGCCAGCCGCGCCCATCAGCGTGAGCACCTCGCGCCGACTGAGAATCCGGCCAATTTGACGATCATCGTTGTCCATGCCCGCTACCTCCTACCAAAATGTGTACACCAGTCCAGTCATCGCACTCGTTGGCGTAGCACCTGATCCGCGTCCGATCATCAGGAGCTACTGGTCAAAGCGGATGGCGTGCCGCGCATGCGTGCACCTGCCATACCTTGTGCCCCAAGGATACCGACAAGCTATGAAGATCATGTTCAGAAGCTGTGAGGAGCATGTGTGGATTGCCCGCAGCCCTTCCAGAGGTCGTCTCCTCGCAACACCGGCAGCACGCATCATTGCTGCTGTGCTCGGTACTGCGTTCGCACCTCTGATGCTGAACCATACTGAGGCAATCGTTCGTACGGCAATAAAGGATCACATCCAGGGGATGATCCCGTGCGTGGTCATACGAGCAGAGCTTGTGGAATTAGCGCAAAGATTATCGGCATCGCGCGCGCATTCGCTCAGATGTTCGCGTGGTATAATGCCGACGAGGAGCACAGCACATGGATGACGAGCGCCTGGTTAGCCCCAAAAGCCGCGAAGAAGACAGCGTTGCCGAAAAAAGCTTGCGTCCCAAGCGCCTGGGCGAGTACATCGGACAGGAAAAGGTTGTCGATAATCTTAAGATCAGCATTGCCGCCGCCAAAGGACGCAGCGAGCCGCTCGATCATATCCTGTTCTACGGCCCGCCTGGACTGGGCAAGACCACTTTATGTCAAATTCTTGGCAACGAGATGGGCGTCAACGTGCGCATCACCTCCGGCCCGGCGATCGAGCGCGCTGGCGACCTGGCGGCGATTCTGACCAACCTCAAAAAAGACGACATCCTGTTCATCGACGAGGTTCACCGGCTGAACCGTGCCGTCGAAGAGGTGCTCTACCCGGCGATGGAAGACTTCGCGCTCGACATCGTGGTTGGCAAAGGGCCGAGCGCGCGCTCGCTGCGGCTCAAGCTGCCGAAGTTTACCGTCGTTGGCGCGACCACGCGGGTGGCGCTGCTGACGTCGCCGTTGCGCGATCGATTCGGCGCGGTCCATCGCCTTGAGTTTTACTCGGTCGAAGCGATGGAGCAGATCATCCGCCGCACCGCGCAGATCCTGGGCACGCAGATCGACGGCGACGCCGCGAACGAGCTGGCACGTCGGGCACGAGGCACGCCGCGTATCGCCAACCGTATCCTTAAGCGCGTGCGCGACTTCGCGCAAGTGACCGCAGGCAACCACATCACGCTGGACGTAGCGCGCACCGCGCTGGAGCAGCTCGAAGTCGACGAGCTGGGCCTCGATCCCAACGACCGTCGCGTGCTCCACGCGATCATCGACCTGTTCGGCGGCGGGCCGGTTGGCCTCTCAACGCTCGCTGCGGCCACCGCCGAAGAGGTCGACGCGATCGAGGATGTCTACGAGCCGTACCTGCTGCAACTGGGCTTTATCCAGCGCACGCCGCGCGGACGGATCGCCACGCGCCGCGCCTACGAGCACCTGGGCCTGACGTATCCTGAGCGCATCACGCCGGAGGATCTGCAAAGCAGCCTGTGGTGAGCTGGCCGCTTGTCGCTCCACGCTTTCTGGCGGATCGATCACCGCACGCCGCGCGAAGCCCGCACGCAGAGCCACGCGCCGCCCAGCAGCTCCAGCGCGCCGATCGTGCGCAGCAGGCCGGGGTGGGCGGCCAGCCACTCGGCTAGCGAGCGCCACCACTGCCAGGGCAGCGCATCGCGCCACAAGTACATGTGGCCCTGTGGCGCAACGATCGTAGTCACGCCGTCGCCAACCGTCACCTGACCGATCAATTCCAAGGTTCGTCTCCACCACATAACAATCTCCTTCGTGAGCTACGCGCAGCAAAAGCCGCGCCGCGCTGTGCTACAATGCGCTCCTACCCACCGCACGCGACGCTGCGTTGATTCCAAGGAGTATCGTATGTCGCTGCTAGAGCGCTACCGTGATCTGCTGCCGATCACTGATGCAACCCCAATGCTCTCACTGGCCGAAGGTCATACACCGCTGATCGCCGCGCCGCGTCTGGCCCAGGAGCTAGGTGTCAGGGATCTGCTGCTGAAATTTGAGGGGATGAATCCGACCGGCTCGTTCAAAGACCGGGGGATGGTCATGGCGATTGCCAAAGCTGTGGAGGCGGGCGCGCGCAGCGTGGTCTGCGCCTCGACCGGCAATACCTCTGCCAGCGCCGCCGCCTACGCCGCACGCGCCGGACTAGAGGCGGTCGTCGTGGTGCCGTCGGGCAAGATCGCGCTTGGCAAGCTGGCGCAGGCGCTCATGTACGGCGCGAAGCTGGTGGCGATCGAGGGCAACTTCGACGCCGCGCTCAATATCGTCCGCGCGATGGCCGAAACCTATCCGATCACGCTGGTCAACTCGGTCAATCCGTTCCGCATCGAGGGCCAGACCACCGCCGCCTATGAGATCGTGGACACGCTCGGCGGCCCGCCCGACGCGCTATGCCTGCCGGTCGGCAACGCGGGCAACATCTCGGCGTACTGGCTTGGCTTCAAGCGCTACCACGAGCGCGGCAAGATCGCCCGGCTGCCCAAGATGCTCGGCTTCCAGGCCGAGGGCGCGAGTCCGATCGTCCACGATCGTCCATTCGAGACGCCCAAGACGGTCGCCACCGCGATCAATATCGGCAATCCCGCAAGCTGGCGCACGGCCATCGCGGCTCGCGATGAGTCGGGCGGCCTGATCGACTGTGTGAGCGACGACGAGATTCTTGCCGCGTGGCGCGATCTGGCGCGCTGCGAGGGCGTCTTCTGCGAGCCCGCGTCGGCGGCAGGCGTGGCCGGGCTACGCAAGCTGGTGCGGCAGGGCCGCGCCGATCGGGATGCGCGCTATGTGGCGGTGCTGACCGGCCACGGCCTCAAAGATCCGGGGCTGGCCGTCGAGCAGTTCGCCGCGCCGCGCCCGGTCGCAGCCACGCTCCCCGCGATCGAGCAGGCGCTCGGCTGGTGAACCTGCGCTACTCGCTCGGCGGCGCGCCGATGTAGCGTGCCCGTGGACGGATCATGCGGTCGAGCTGATCCTGCTCGATCGCGTGGCCGATCCAGCCGATCGTGCGGCCAAGCGCAAAGAGCATCAGCGCGCTGCCCGCTGGCAATCCCAGCGCTGCCGCCAGCGTCGCCAGCCCAAAGTCGATCGTGGGATGCTCGCCGATCAGCGATTGGACCTGCGCGACCATCGCTTGGCTAAGTGCCACGGCGGGTGAGTCGGGGTAGGCGGCGGTCGTGAGCCGAAGCAGCGCCGCGCCGCGCGGATCGCCGTCGGGGTAGAGCGGATGCCCGAAGCCGGGGATCTGCTCGCCGCGCTTGAGCCGCTGCGCCAGTGCCAGCCGCACGCCAGCGGGAATGCCCGCCTCGCGCAGCAGCGCCTCGACCCGCGCGCTGTGGCCGCCATGTTTCACGCCTTGCAGCGCCGACAATCCGGCGATCACCACCGCGTAGGGCGTCGAGCCAGCCGAGGCCACACAGCGCGCCGTGAACGCCGACACATTCAGCTCATGATCGGCGCACAAGATCAGCGCGGCGTCGAGCAATGCCACCGCGCGCGGATCGTCGGGAGCCAGGCTGCGCTGCAAGCTCTGCGCGATTCCTGCCGAGAGCGTCTGCTCGCGCGCGGCGATGGCGGTCAGCAGCCGCAGGATACGCCCGCCGGTCTGCATCACCGCAGCCGGACGCAGGTCGTAGGCGGCCAGATCATCGGCGGCGGCCAGCGGCAGTAGCACCTGAAACGCCTCAACCGCAGGTACGTCGGATAGCTGTTTGGTGATCGCCGCGCACCGTGACGAGAGCGCGGCTCCGGTCATATCTGGCGCCGACGACGAAGCGGCTGGTAGCTCGCCGCTCCAGATCAGCGCCGCGACCTGCTCGACGGTATGCGTCGTCGCCAGCTTGATCGCGTCGTAACCACGGTAGAACAGCCGACCATCGGCGATCAGCGTGAGCGCCGACTCCATCACGGGCGTGCCCCAGTGCAGCGCGCTCTCGGCCACCTTGCCGGGATTGCGCTGCTGCTCTTTGCGCTGCTTGAGCTTCTGCACATCTTCCAGCCGATAGCGCCGCGTCCGAGTATCGCCACCAGTCGCCTCCGATCGAATCAATCCCCGGCTCACATACGCATACAGCGTGGCGAGACTGATCCCTAGCTCGTCCGCCGCCTGCCGCGCCGTTAGATAGCGCTCTTTCGCCATGCCGCTCCCCAAACGATGTTTAGCCCGATGACTTTATACATATCATACAATGTATTGATTTATCAATCAATATTGACAACATATATGCATGTGTCTATACTCGCTCCTAAAGGACAACCTTTGAACAGCGAATAGCCAGGAGCAAGCGTATGGCAATAGATACACCAGTCAAATCGGGTTTGGAGGGCGTGATCGCGGCGCAGACCCGGCTGAGCAGCGTCGACGGGCAGGCGGGCGAGCTAATCATCGCGGGCTTTGCGGTAGAAGCGCTGGCGGGGCAGGCCGAGTTTGAAGAAACGATCCATCTGCTGTGGTACGACGCGCTGCCGACCGCCCGGCAGTTGACCGCGCTGCGGGAGAGGCTTGCCGAACGCCGGGCGCTGCCGCAGGCCACGCTCGATCTGCTGCGCACTGCGGCGGCACAGCAGGCTCCGACGATGGACGTGCTGCGTATGGCGACCAGCACGCTTAGCCTGCACGCGCCCGGCGCTGCCAGCGACGATCCGCAGCACGACGCGCTCACCCTGGTTGCGTGCTTCCCGACGATCGTCGCGGCCTACTGGCGGCTGCGGCGCAACCAGGAGCCGATCGCGCCGCGCGCCGATCTGAGCCACGCCGCCAACTACCTGTACATGCTGTCGGGCGAGGAGCCGAGCGCCGAGCGCGTGCGCGGCCTCGAAACTTATCTGAACACGGTCGTCGACCACGGGCTGAACGCCTCGACGTTCACCGCCAGAGTGATCGTCTCCACACAGTCGGATATGATCTCGGCGATCACCGGCGCGATTGGCGCGCTAAAAGGGCCGCTCCACGGCGGCGCTCCCGGCCCTGCGCTGGATATGGTCTTCGAGATCGGGGCGGCGGAGCGGGCGGAGGCGTATCTGCGGGCCAAGCTGGAGCGCGGCGAGCGGCTGATGGGCTTCGGGCATCGGGTCTACAAAGTGCGCGATCCGCGCGCCGATGTGCTCTCGGCTGCGGCGGAGCGGCTGTACCGCACCGACGGCGATACACGGCTGTACGATCTGGCGCGGCATGTCGAGCAGACGGCGCTTGCGCTGCTGAACGAGTACAAGCCGGGCCGCAGATTGCAGACCAATGTCGAGTTCTACACAGCGCTGCTGCTCTATGGCCTGGACCTGCCGACCGAGATGTTCACGCCGACGTTCGCGATCAGCCGCGTGGCAGGCTGGACCGCCCACTGCTTCGAGCAGATCGCGCTCAACCGCATTATCCGGCCCCAGTCGGTCTATAGCAGCGAGAAAGATCGGCGCTGGGTAGCGCTTGAGAAGCGCTAGGCAGCATCGATCAATCACATACCATCGCGTACAACACCCTCTCGCAGCATGGTGCGGGAGGGTGCCGATTCGCGCGACTCGGTAGCTGCTTCCAGCGGTGCTCTCATCCAGCCGCCTTTACGCCAAGCAGTTCCAGATCAAAGACGAGCACCGCCTGAGGTGGGATCAGCCCCGGTACGCCCGTCGCGCCATACGCCAGATACGGGCTGATCCGGATGCGCCGCCGCCCACCGACGCGCATGCTTGCGATGCCATAGACCAGGCCAGGGATCACGTCGCGGCGATGCAGACGAAAGGAGCAGGTCACGCGGGTTTGAAACAGATCGCCTTGCTGCACATACCCATCGTAGCGCACCGTAACCCAGTCGCCGCGCGCTGCAATCTGCCCTTCACCGCCGCGTAGATCTTCACTATCAACGCCGTTTGGCATAAATCTGCTCCATCAATGCCTGATAGTGTACACCACCGAGATCAGCGTGGACAACGGCATCATAGCGCTGTTTGTTAACTAGCTTGACAACTAACTTAAGATACGCTATAGTCACTCACAACAAGTGAATACGCGCATAAACGCAAAACTCTTATCCAGAGGGGTGGAGGGACCGGCCCGAAGAAGCCCCGGCAACCGTTCTAGCGCTGCTAGGCACTGGTGCCAATTCCGGCAGAAGCATTCTGGAAGATGAGAGGACGCGCCAGTGCGGCTGCACCTACGGTGAACCTGCTGCTCTGTACACGTACCCTCATCGCACACGATGAGGTTTTTTTTATGCCCCTCATCTGGTGATGAATCTTACGGCAAGCCTACAACCATTGCAGGGAGAACGATCATGGCAGACCAGCAGTTCAACGGCTTCGACACACTGGCGTTACACGGCGGGCAGGTGGCCGATCCGACGACCGGCGCGCGCGCAGTGCCGATCTATCAGACGACCTCCTATGTCTTCCGCGACACCGATCATGCTCAGGCGCTCTTCGCGCTGCAAGAGGTCGGCAATATCTATACACGGATCATGAACCCCACGTCCGACGTGCTGGAGCAGCGGATCGCGCTGCTGGAGGGCGGCGTCGGCGCGCTGGCCGTCTCGTCGGGGCAGGCCGCCGAGACGCTGGCGATCCTGAACATTGCCGAACAGGGCGATAACATCCTGTCGGCGACCAGCCTGTACGGCGGCACGTACAACCTGTTCCACTACACGCTGCCCAAATACGGCATCGATGTAAAGTTTCACGATCCCGACGATCCCGAAGCGTTCATCGCGCAGATCGACGATCGCACCAAGGCGGTCTTCCTCGAATCGGTGGGCAACCCGCGCCTGAACGTGCCCGATCTTGAGGCGATCACCAGGCTCGCGCACGAAAAAGGCGTGCCCGTGATCGTCGATAACACCGTGCCGACGCCGTACCTGCTGCGTCCGTTCGACTGGGGCGTCGACATCGTGGTCCACTCGGCCACCAAGTTCATCGGCGGTCACGGCACCAGCATCGGCGGCCTGATCGTGGACAGCGGCAAGTTCGACTGGGCCGGCAGCGGACGCTTCGCCAACTTCACCACGCCCGATCCGAGCTACCACAACCTGAAGTTTGCCGACCTGGGCGCTCCGGCGTTCATCCTCAAGGCGCGCGTGCAACTGCTGCGCGACTTCGGCCCGGCGCTGTCGCCCTTCAACGCCTTCCTGTTCTTGCAGGGCATCGAGACGCTGAGCCTGCGCCTGGATCGCCACTGCCAGAACGCGCTGGGCGTGGCGCGCTTCCTGAGCGAGCACTCTAAGGTTGCGTGGGTCAACTATCCCGGCCTGCCGTCGCACGAGTCGTACCAGCTCGCGCAGAAATACCTGCCCAGGGGCCAGGGCGCGCTGCTCGGCTTCGGCATCAAGGGCGGGCGCTCGGCTGGCCGCAAGTTCATCGACAGCCTCCAGCTCTTCTCGCATCTCGCCAACATCGGCGACGCGAAATCGCTGGCGATCCACCCCGCGTCGACCACCCACTCGCAGCTCACGCCCGACGAGCAGGTAACGACCGGCGTGACCGATGATTTCGTGCGGCTGTCGGTTGGCCTCGAAACGCTGGATGATCTGCTGGCGGATCTGGACAACGCCTTGAGCAAGGTGTAGCGCGGCTCGGAATTCGGTAGTGCCCGACAACACATCGAGCGTCAGGCTGCCAGGAGATTGAAGAACAGGCAGCCTGGCGCATAAAGCGAAGTATGTTAGCAACATTAAGCCTTGAGCTTGAAACATTGAACTCAGACGTTGGAATTGTCCAAACTCAATATGCCACGTGGCAAGAGCCGCTCCGCCTCCGAAATGGGGCGGAGCTTGGCCCGTTTACGCTGGCCTACGAAACCTACGGCACGCTCAACGCCGCGCGCGACAACGTGATCCTGGTGATGCACGCGCTCTCCGGCGACGCGCACGCCGCCGGGCGGCACCATCCCGGCGATCGCAAGCCTGGATGGTGGAACGAGATGATCGGGCCGGGCCGCGCCTTCGACACCTCGCGCTACTTCGTGCTCTGCGCCAACGTGATCGGCGGCTGCAAAGGCTCGACCGGTCCCAGCTCGATCAATCCCGCGACCGGACGGCCCTACGGCACGGATTTTCCGGTCGTGACGATCCCCGATATGGTCGCCGCGCAGCTTCGGCTGCTCGACCGGCTCGGCATCGAGCGGGTACACGCGGCGGTCGGCGGCTCGATGGGCGGCATGCAAGTGCTTGAGCTGGCGATCAACCATCCTGAGCGCGTCGCTCTGGCCGTGGCGCTGGCGACGGCAGCCAAGCACGGGCCGCAGCAGATCGCGTTCAACCATATCGGACGGCAGGCGATCATGCGCGATCCGCAGTGGCGCGGCGGTCACTACTACGACGGACCGATACCCGAAAACGGCCTGGCGACGGCGCGGATGGTCGGGCATATGACCTATCTCAGCGCCGAGCGCTTGCAGTGGCGCTTCGGACGCGACCTCCAGGCGCTGCCGGAGCTGAGCTACAGCTTCGAGTCGGAGTTTGCCGTCGAGAGCTACCTCAACTACCAGGGCAACTCCTTCGTCGATCGCTTCGACGCGAACTCGTACCTATACATCACCAAGGCGCTGGATTACTTCGACGCCTGCGCGGGCTATGCGTCGCTGGTCGAGGCCTTCGAGCACGCCCGCGCGCGATTTCTGATCGCCTCGTTCTCGTCGGACTGGCTGTACCCGCCCCAGGATTCGGAAACGCTCGTGGCGGCGGCGCGCATGGCTGGCCGCGACGTGGAGTATATCGCGCTCGACTCGGTGCTGGGCCACGACGCATTTTTGCTTGAGTACCAGCGGCTAACGCCGGTTATCGCAGACGCCATTGCTTCGGTATAATGCACAGGCGACAACGGCGTCTTTCATCTGCTTCGTTAGAGCTACATGCGTCCACGGCTGCACGTGCTGTAGCGACGATGCAACGGACACACCTTTGCTACCTCGTGTAGTGATTCAGATGAGGGACATGCATGGCGTTACATGTGTATAAGTTCGGAGGAACCTCAGTCGGCAGCGTCGCCGCGCTCGAATCTGTGATCCGCATCATTCAGACGGCAGCGCACGATCATCAGGTGGCGATCGTCGTATCTGCTATGAGCGGCGTAACCGATGCGCTGCTGCGCGGCGCGCATACCGCCGCCGCTGGCGATAGCGTGACGCACAACGAGATCGCCAGCGAGCTACACCTGCGCCACATGACCACCGCGCAGAAGCTGATCCCAGACGAGGACGAGCAGCAGGCCCTAGCTGCCGAGGCCGAGCGGCTGCTCAGCGAGTTTACCACGCTCTGTCACGGCATCAATGTGCTGGGCGAGCTTACGCCGCGCGCGCTGGATACGATCTCGGCGCTCGGCGAGCGGCTCAACGCGCCGCTGGTCGCCGCCGCGCTGCGGATTCGCGGCCTGGACGCGGCGGCGGTCGACGCGGCCACGCTGATCGTCACCGACGATCGCTTCGGCGATGCCTCGCCGCTCTTCGAGCCGACGGAGGCGCAGGTCGCGGCGCGGCTCCGTCCGCTGCTGGAAGCGGGCAAAGTGCCAGTGATCACCGGCTTCCTGGGCGCGACCAGCGCGGGCATTACCACCACGCTGGGGCGCGGCGGCAGCGACTACAGCGCGTCGATCATCGGGGCGGCGCTGGGCGCGGATGCGGTTGTGTTCTACAAAGAGGTCGACGGCGTGCTGACCGCCGATCCCCGGATCGTGCCCGAAGCGCGGGTCGTGCATCGCATCGCCTACGACGAGATCGGCGAGCTGGCCTACTTCGGCGCGAAAGTGCTGCATCCCAAGACGATCCAGCCGCTCGTCGAGCGCAACATTCCCGTGCATTTCAAAAACACCTTCAACCCGGCCCATCCCGGCACCGTCGTGATGCGCCGGGGCGAGTCCGGCAACGGCAAGATCAAGGCGGTCACGGCGATCCGCAACCTCAGCATGATCACCGTGGCCGGTCGCGGTATGCTGGGCGTGCCCGGCATCGCGGCGCGCACGTTTACCACCGTTGCGCGGCTGCACGCCAGCGTGCTGATGATCTCGCAGGCGTCGTCGGAGCAGAGCATCTGCTTTGTGATCCCGTCGAAGTACGCCGACAGCATCCGCGCGGCGCTTGAGACTGAGCTAGCCAGCGAGATCGCCCGCCACGACATAGACGGCGTGTTCGTGCAGGATCAGGCAGTGATCGTCACGGTCGTCGGCGCGGGCATTCGCACCACGCCCGGCATCGCGGGGCGGATCTTCGTCGCGCTGGGCGATAGCGCGATCAACATCCACGCTATCGCGCTCGGCTCGTCAGAATGCTCGATCAGCCTGGTCGTCGACGCCAACGACGCGGATGCTGCCGTCAGGGCAATCCATCCGCTCACGACGACTACTGCGACTCATACCATGCAACTGGTCTGAGATCAGCGGTCGAACACACGCTTGTGCAACCCCGCTGGCAGCAGCGGGGTTTTCGTATCGCAAAAGAAAGGAACGACCATGCCTCCAGCAACGAAACTGCCCGTCGCAATCCTGGGCGCAACCGGCGCGGTCGGACAGCGTTTCGTCCAACTGCTCGCCGACCATCCCTGGTTCGAGATCGCCGCGCTCACCGGCTCGGATCGCTCGATCGGCAAGCCCTACGGCGAGGTCGCGCGCTGGATCTTGAACGACGCCGTGCCCGAAGCCATCGCCGATATGATCGTCCAGCCGACCGATGAGGTCGCCGATGTGCCGATCGCGTTTTCGGCCCTGCCCGCCGAGAATGCCCTTGAGAGCGAGCCGCAGTGGGCCGCAGGCGGCGCGATGGTCTGCTCCAACGCCTCGGCGTTTCGGATGGACCCGCTGGTGCCGCTGCTGATCCCGGAGGTCAATCCCGGCCACATCGGCATGATCGAGCGGCAGCGGCGCGAGCGCAACTGGCGCGGCGCGATCGTCACCAATCCCAACTGCTCGACGATCACGATCGTGATGGCGCTCAAGCCGCTGCACGATGCGTTTGGCGTGCGGCGCTGCCTCGTCACCACGCTGCAAGCGATCTCAGGCGCGGGCTATCCCGGCGTGTCGGCGCTCGACATTCTCGACAATCTGATCCCGAATATCGCCAGCGGCGGCGAGGAGGCCAAGATCGAAAGCGAGCCGCTCAAGCTGCTGGGCACGCTCGAAGCGGGCACGTTCCAGAATGCCGACATTCGGATCAGCGCGCAGGTCACGCGCGTGCCGGTGATCGACGGACACACCGCCACAGTCGCGGTCGAGCTGGACGCGAAGGTAACGCCCGGCGAGGCGATTGCCAGCCTGAGCGAGTTTCGCGCGCCGCCGATCGTGCGCGATCTGCCGTCCGCGCCGGAGTGCCCGATCGTCGTGCGACCTGAGGCCGATCGACCACAGCCGCGCCGCGACCGCGATCTGTACGGCGGCATGGGCACCACCGTCGGTCGCGTCCGGCCCTGCAACCTGCTGGATCTCAAGTTCGTAGCGCTATCGCACAACACGATCCGGGGCGCGGCGGGCGGCGCGATTCTCAACGCCGAGCTGCTGGTAGCCGAGGGATTCGCGGGGTAGCGCGCCGTGAGGCGGAGGAGAATCAAGAACCAAGAACCAAGAACCGAGAACGGGCACCCTCTGGGCACACCGAGAACCAAATCACCCCCTCTCCTGTCGCCGCTCAGGCGGGCTTCCGCCTGAGCGCGGGGAAGGGCGGGTGCCATGCCGGGTGCCCTCCGGGCATGGCACCCGGCCCGGGGTGAGGGCCTACCCACGGCGGTGCCCTGCCCTGATCATTCGTCAAGCCTCGCCGCGCAGATTCAGGCCGCAGCGATTGCAGAAATTCGCGCCCGGCGGATTGGAATACCCGCACTTCGGGCAGGTTGGAGCAGCATCGAGCCGCGCGCCGCAGGCCGAGCAGCGCTCCGCGCCCTGTGGATTCGCCACGCCGCACTCGGCACAGGCTACCGTCGGCAGGCGCTGCGTTTTGCCCGTCGCAGCGCCGAAGCTGCTCGCATAGCGGTCGATCGATTGCCAGACGCGGCCCGGCAACGTCTGCGGAATATCGCCGTCGCCGCCGAAGAACTGGCCGAGCGGAAAGCCAAAGAAAAACGGCAGCAATCCCACCAGGCCGCCGACGAAGATCTGCACGTTCTGCTCTTTGTACCATTTCTGCTGGCCCATCGTCACCTGCACGCCATCCGTGAGCGGCTCGATCGTCAGCGTTAGCGCCTGGCGCGGCTCATCGTCGAACCAGCCCGCGTCGCGCTGCCCGATCTGCACGACGACGTAATCCTCCGCCCCGAACGCCTGCGCGATCGTCGGCTCGCGATCCCACTCGTCGAGTAGCGCCTGAGCCAGACCTTCGGGCCGGACCTCGCCGTGATACACTCGTTGCTCCATATCGCCTCCTGTGGCGACGCCGCTCTCCGCGCAGTGCCACCGTATCATGCTGTCGGTACGGAGCGGGCATTCAGCAAGGCGTATGCCGAAGGGCATCACTCTTGCTCAACAAACCTCAGCTATCAGTTGCCAACCCCCCTTGACAACCCATCTCGCCCTGTGCTATTTTAAGCATACCTAAAAAAGGAATTGGGAGTGCCGTTAGAAAAGTTTAGCAAAAACGTACAGGATTACGTCAAAACGATCTACGCGCTGCAAAACCGGCAGCGTCCGGTTTCCAACAGCGCGCTCAAAGCGCAGCTCAACATCTCAGCGCCCGCCGTCAGCGAGATGATCCAGACGCTGGTCAAGCTGAATCTGGTGCATTACGAGCCGTACCAGGGCGTTGAGCTAACAGCGGCGGGCGAGCGTGTGGCGCTTGAGGTTATTCGGCACCACCGGCTGCTGGAGCTGTACCTGTACGAGGCGCTGGGCGTGCCCTGGGATGAGGTTCACGCCGAGGCGGAGCAGCTTGAGCACGCGCTCTCGTCAAATCTGGCGGAGCGCATCGCGGAGCGGCTGGGTCAGCCGCAGTTCGATCCGCACGGCGCGCCCATTCCAGCCCGCGATCTGTCGCTGCCGGAGCAGCACGGCGGGCCGCTGCTCTCAGCGCCGCTCAAGATGCCGCTGCGCATCGTCGAGGTAGACGACGCCTCGCCTGAGCTACTGCGCTACCTGGCGACGCTGGGCCTCGTGCCGGGCCAGCAGGTGATCCTGCGCGAGCGCGCGCCCTTCGACGGGCCGCTGTACGTCCAGGTTGGCGAGCAGACCCACGCGATCGGGCAGCAGACCGCCTCGGCGATCCGCGTGGACGAAATATCGACCGGATAGCGTCGATTTTTCTTTAGCTATGAGAATTAAGTGATCTTAAATATAATTTTTTGCCCACACGAATCGGCAAGCGAGAACAGTATGACCTTTATCCGACCAATCGTATGTGTGCTGCGGATCGGGCTGGCGGCGCTGGCAGCGCTGCTGGTGCTGACGGGATGCGGCACGCCGATCGCCACGGCGGGCGGCGCTGGGATCGACTTCAGCGCGCGCACGATCCGCATCGTCACGACCACCGGCCATGTCGCGGATGTGGTGCGCAATGTCGGCGGGCAGCGCGTGACCGTCACCGCGCTGATGGGTCCGGGCGTCGATCCACACCTCTACAAGGCCAGCGCAGGCGACGTTATGACGATCCAGAATGCCGATGCCGTTTTCTACAGCGGCCTGCATCTGGAAGGCCGCATGATCGAGATCTTCGAGCGGCTGGCACGCACCAAGCCGACCTACGCCGTCACCGACGGCATACCGGCGGAGAAACTGCGCACGCCACCTGAGTTCGAGGGCAGCTACGATCCGCACGTCTGGTTCGACCCGACGCTGTGGAGCTACACCGCCGACACGGTCGCGCAGCGCTTGAGCGAGCTTGATCCTAAGAGCGCGCAGCTCTACCGCGACAACGCGGCGCGCTACAAACAAGAGCTGGCCCGGCTCGACGCCTATGCTCAGGAGCGGCTCGGCACGATCCCGCCGGAATCCCGCGTGCTGATCACCGCGCACGATGCGTTCGGCTACTTCGGCGTGCGCTACGGCCTGGAAGTGCGCGGGCTGCAAGGCATCAGCACCGCCAGCGAGGCGGGCGCGGCGGACGTACAGACGCTCGCCGAGTTTATCGCCAGCCGCAAGATTCGCGCAATCTTCATCGAGTCGAGCGTGCCCCAGGCGACGATCGAGGCGGTCCAGGCGGCGGTTCGGTCACGCGGTCATCAGGTCGCGATCGGCGGGCAGCTCTTCTCGGATGCGCTTGGCGAGGCGGGCACGCCCGAAGGCACCTACAACGGCATGTTCCGCGCCAACGTGGACACAATCAGCAAGGCGCTCGCGCCTCAACCCTAGGATACAGAGCTATGGAGACAGACACCCCTCAAACGCCCGCCGTCGAGATCAACGATTTGACGGTTGCGTACCGTGAGGCGCCCGTGCTGTGGGACATCGACCTGAGCATTCCACGCGGGACGCTGACCGCGATCATCGGGCCGAACGGCGCGGGCAAGTCCACGCTGATGAAAGCGATGCTGAACCTGGTGCCGACCGCAGCGGGCACGATCCTGATCGGCGGGCAGCCCTACAACCCGCAGCGGCGCATCGTTGGCTACGTGCCGCAGCGCGGCAGCGTCGATTGGGACTTTCCGACGGATGCCCTGGATGTCGTGACGATGGGCCTCTACGGTCGGCTCGGCTGGCTGCGACGGCCCGGACGGCGGGAGCGCGAGGTCGCGCTGCGCTGCCTCGAAAAAGTCGGCCTGGCCGATCTCGCCCATCGCCAGATCAGCCAGCTTTCGGGCGGACAGCAGCAGCGCGTCTTTCTGGCCCGCGCCCTGGCCCAGGACGCGCAGATCTACTTCATGGACGAGCCATTCGTCGGCGTGGACGCCACCACCGAGCGGGCGATCGTCACGCTACTGCGCGAGCTGCGCGACACAGGCAAAACCGTCGTGGTCGTCCACCACGATCTGGAGAGCGCGCCTGAGTACTTCGACTGGCTGGCGCTGTTGAACGTGCGGCTGATCGCCAGCGGGCCGTTCAAGACAACATTCACGCCCGACAACCTGCAACGGACCTACGGCGGTCGGATCGCGCTGCTGGAGCAGATCGGACAGGGACGCGCCAGCCAACTGGAAGCCGAGCCGGTCGAGCCGGGACAAGGAGCGGCGCAATGAACCTGCTCTACGATCTCTTCTTCGACTACACGCTGCGCAACATCGCGCTCGGCGCGGCGATCCTGGGCGTGGTCGGCGGTATCCTGGGCTCGTTCGCGCTGCTGCGGAACCAGGCGCTGCTGGGCGACGCGCTCTCGCACGCGGCGCTGCCCGGTATCTGCCTGGCCTACATCGCTACAGGCACCAAAGCACCGCTGATCCTGCTGGTCGGCGCGGGCATCGCGGGCTGGCTCGGCACGCTGCTGATCCTGCGGATCGTCAGCGAGACGCGCATCAGCGAGGATGCCGCGCTGGGCATCGTGCTGACCGTCTTCTTCGGCTTCGGGATCATGCTGCTGACGTTCATCCAGCACAGCGGCAGCGCCAGTCAGTCGGGCCTCGACAAATACCTCTTCGGCCAGGCCGCAACGCTGGTGCAGGAGCAGGTGATCACCATGGCGGCGCTTGGCAGCGTCGCGCTGACTCTGGTGGCGCTGCTCTTCAAAGAGTTCAAGCTGCTGACCTTCGATCCGGCCTTCGCGGCGACACTGGGCTATCCCGTCAAGCGGCTGAGCGTGCTGCTGACATCGCTGATCGTCGTGGCGGTCTTGATCGGGCTGCAAACGGTAGGCGTGGTGCTGATGGCCGCGATGCTGATCGCTCCCGCTGCTGCGGCGCGGCAGTGGACCGAGCGCCTGGGCATGATGCTGGTGCTGGCAGCGCTCTTCGGCGCGCTGGCGGGCGTGAGCGGCGCGCTGATCAGCGTCAGCGACAGCAAGCTACCGACCGGGCCGATGGTGATCTTGAGCGCGACGGCGATTGTGATCGTCTCGCTGCTCTTCGGCAGGGCGCGCGGTCTGGTCTGGGAAGCTCTGCGCAACCGGCGCAACCGGCGGGCGCTCGTCTCGTCCGAGGCGCGGCGGGCGGCGTTCACACAGCGAGGAGGCCAGCGATGAATCCGATCCTGGTTGTGCTGCTCACCGGCATCTTCACGGCGACCGCCTGCGCGCTGATCGGCACGTTCCTGCTGCTGCGGCGGATGGCGATGATGGCCGACGCGATCAGCCACG
Organism: Herpetosiphonaceae bacterium; assembly: GCA_036374795.1. NCBI lineage: Bacteria > Bacillati > Chloroflexota > Chloroflexia > Herpetosiphonales > Herpetosiphonaceae > Herpetosiphonaceae bacterium. The sequence continues at coordinate 14,285 of DASUTC010000024.1, read as the reverse complement.
CGATCCTGCCCGGTCTGGTGGCGGGCTACTTCATCGCGCGCGGGCCGAACCTGTGGATCGGCGCGCTCGGCGCGGCGGGCGCGGGCGTTCTGACCGTCGTGCTGGTGGAGATCCTGCTGCGCAGCGGACGAGTCAAGCGTGACGCGGCGATCGGCCTGGTCTTTCCGGCGCTCTTCGCGCTGGGCACGTTCCTGGTATCGAAGTTCTTTGCCAACGTCCACCTCGACACCGACGCGATCCTCTACGGCGAGATCGCGCTCGCGCCCTTCGATCTGCTGATCATCAGCGGCTATAGCGTCGGGCCGCAGCCGCTCTACGTGCTGGGCGGTCTGACGATCATCAATCTGGCGTTTGTCCTGCTCTTCTACAAAGAGCTCAAGCTCGCGACGTTCGACGCGGCGTTTGCGGCGACGATCGGCTTCTCGCCCGTGGTGCTGCACTACGCGCTGATGACCATGGTTTCGCTGACCACGGTGGGCGCGTTTACCGCCGTCGGCGCGATCCTGGTGGTGGCGTTCCTGATCGTGCCGCCCGCGACGGCCTACCTGCTGACGGATCGGCTGCCCATGCTGATCGTGCTGTCGGTGCTGATCGGCATCGTCGCGGCGGTCATGGGCTACGCCCTGGCGATGGTGCTGGACGCCTCGATCGCGGGCGCGATGGCGACGGTTGCCGGGATCTGCTTTGCGCTGGCGCTGCTCTTCGCGCCGCATCACGGGCTGCTCGCCAAGGCCCTGCGCCGCGTGCGGCAGCGTCGTCAGTTCGCCACCGAGGTGCTCGTCGTTCACCTGGCGCATCACGAGGGCACGCCGCAGCAGGCGCAGGAAAGCTCGCTGGGACACCTTCAGGCCGATCTGCGCTGGACGGCGGAGTTTGCCGCCGAGGTGGTGCAACGCGCGGCACAGGGCGGGCTGGTGCGACGCGAAAACGGACATCTTGAGCTAACATCGGACGGGCGCATGCTAGCGCAGCGGGTGATTGCACGGTAGAGAAGAACCGAGACGCCGGGTGCCCATGCCGGGCGCCCATGCCCAAAGGGCACCCGCATGGCACCCGCATGGCACGCGGAACAGAGAACAAAGGGGAGAGCCAAGAACGAAGAACAACAAGCTCCATCTTCCCCCTCGCCTGGGCAGCGAGAGAAGGGGTGGCGCGGCAGCGCCGGGGGTGCGGGCCTGAACTTGGAACTCCCGAAACAAGGAGCACAGGCTATGTCGAACGAAGCAGTGCTGCGGGCCATACTCGCCGCGCAAATCGTCGTGATGCTGCTGATTCGGAGCTACTACCGCGCCGCCGCGCGCTCAGCCGAGCCGGTCAGCTACAAAGAAAGCACGCGCCAGATGATCGCGCAGGCCGTGCTGGGACTGGGCGGCATGATCACAGTTCTGGTGTATCTGCTCCGCCCATCGTGGATGGAATGGTCCGCCCTGCCGCTGCCGATCTGGGTGCGCTGGCTTGGCGCGGCGCTCGGAGCCGTCGCGCTGCCGCTGCTGGTGTGGGTCCAGCACGCGCTCGGACAGAATTTTTCTACCGTTCTGCATGTCCGCCAGGGGCACACGCTGATCACCAGCGGGCCGTATCGCACCGTGCGCCACCCGATGTACTCGGTGCTGTTTTTGCTGGCGCTCGGCCTGACGCTGCTCTCAGCCGACTGGGCGATCGGCCTCTTCTGGCTCGGCGGTGTCGCTGCGGTTGTCGCGGCGCGCCTGCGGCACGAGGAAGCCGTGATGCTCGAAACGTTCGGAGAGCGATACCGGGCCTATATGCAGCGAAGCAATCGTTTCCTACCGAAGCTGGTCCGCTAAGCCGCCGCTCGCCGCCGCTCACGCCTTAAGCGCGGCGAGCAGCACATCCAGCCCGCGAGCGAGCTGCTGCGTCTCCGTCAGGCACGACAGCATGATGTGCGCGCCGCGCTCGTAGCCGTAGAAATAGCCGGGATGGACCAGCACGCCATGCCGCAGACAGTGCAGCACCAGCTCCTCCTCATCGTCCCAGCCCAGCACCTCAGGAAAGAGATAGTAGCCGCCGTCGGGCGGCTGCACGCGCAGCAGCGGGCTGGTCGACAGCCGCGCCAGCGCCAGATCAAGGTTATGCCGCACCCGCTCGCGCATCTGGGCCACAAACGGCATGCCCTGTGCGAACAGCGTCGGGAGCATATGCTGCGTCAGCATATTGCTGCCCAGGAAGGTATCGTTGAGCAATTCGAGCCGATCGGCATAGTGCCGCGCCGCAGCGTTAAGCGCGATCCAGCCCAGCTTCAGATCGGGCAGCGCAAAGAGCTTCGAGATGCCGTTGAGATGAAAGACCGGCAGATCGGGATGGAGCGTGCCGATCGGCGGCGCGCTGGCGGCGCGGTAGGTAAACTCGGCAAAGACCTCGTCGCAGATCAGGGGCAGGCCCAGCGTCGTCAGCGCGGGCAGCGGCTCCGCGACGATCGCCCCCGTTGGATTATGCGGCGAGACGATCAGCACCGCGCGCGTGCGCCCATCAACCTGCGCGTGCAGGCTGGCCGGGTCGATGCGCCAGCCGCGCGCCTCGTCGATCGCGTAGGGCCGCAGCTCGATGTGGTGGATCTCGGCCAGAAACTCGAAGAGCGGATAGGTGACGACCGGCGCGAGCACGTTATCGCCCGGCGCGGTCAGCAGCGCAAACAGCAGCGAGTAGGCCTCGCTGGTGCTGGCGGTGATAAACACATCGTCGGGGCTGATCGCGAGCGGCGATGAGCGCCGCGCATAGTAGCCGCAGATGGCATCAAGGGCGGCAGGCAGGCCACGGGGATGCGGATCGTAGCGTCGGTGGCCCCAGTAGGCGGACGCGGCGGCCTCAAGGATATGGGACGGAAACAGCAAGCCCTGATGTGTCGGGTTGCTGCTGGTGAGATCGATGTATTGGCCCTGTAAGGCGCTGCGCACTTGCTCGATTCGGTTGGGGGAAAGATCGCTATCGGCAAAAAAGCCTGTCATGCTACACCCTAGATGCCAAATGTCGTATCAATCGTATAGAACATGTGGAGCCTGACATACGTGTCCCGAAGCGCGCCGCACAACAAGGAGTTGACGCTCTGTGTTCAACAGCCCGGCGAATCGCGACCATCGTCTGTTCAAGCACAAAGATTTCACGGATTCCCATCAGTATAGCAGCTATTTGCTCGATCAATGATGGAAGTTCTTTAGCAAACATGACGATTTTTCAGCAGAGCGGCTGCCGGGCGCGCGTCTTCGACCGCAGCGGTGGCAGCGCGGGGAGCGATGATCGATCATTGTAGCATCGGCGTGGACGAAATGCGCGCACGCTGAGATTCAGAGCGGAGCAAGACGCGAAAAACGGTCGGACGCGGCACTAGGATTAAGTGGCGGCCCTATTCATGACCGTTGGTGCCGCTGAGACTTGACGGGCGATTCGCGCTATGGTAGCCTGCGCCGCGTTATGGTGCAACGCTTACGGATCGCGTCTGAGAGCGGCCTACGCCGCCTGAGTATCCTGCCACGTCCAGTGATCGTGGTCGGCTATCTGCTGCTGTTCGTGCTCTGGACGCTCCTGGTCAGCGATACGATCCAGATCTGGCAGCAGCGCCAGGTGGTGATCGAGCGCCGCCGCCTTGAGGCCGCGTTCTTCCCGCCCACATCCACGCCGCTCCCGCCCACATCCACGCCCACGGCGCAGCCGACTGTTGCCGCTGCGGCGCAGCCAGCGCCCGCCGCGCCCACGCCGCGCCCGATCTCGGTGGTCCATCCCAAGACCGGGCGATCGATCGCCGCGTGGCTGCCGACCTCGTTCGACGCCGAGCGGGCACGCGCCTCGTTCGACGCCAACAAAGACATCCTTGACGAGGTCAGCCCCTTCTGGTACACCACCAACATCGCCAACGGCGCGCTGATCCCCGACATCGGCGCGCGCGACCGGCAGCTGGTCGAGGCCGCGCACGCCGCCGATGTGCTCGTCACGCCGACGATCCATAACGTGATGGCTCCCGAAGCGATCGTCCCGCTGCTGCGCGACCCGGCGCGGCGCAAGCAGCACATCGACGCGATCATGCACGAGGTCCGCATCTACGGCTACGACGGCATCGACATCGATTACGAGTCGCTGCCGGCCAGCAGCCGCGAGGCGTACAGCACCTTTATGCAGGAGCTATCGGCGGCGCTGCGGGCCGAGGGCAAGCTGCTGACCGTGGCGGTCCATGCCAAGACGGACGACGGCGGCGGGCTGGGTGGTTTTCAGGACTGGAAGCTGCTCGGCGAGATCTGCGATCGGGTGCGGATCATGACCTACGACTTTCACTGGCGCGGCGGCGGTCCCGGCCCGATCGCGCCCATGAGCTGGGTCGCAGCCGTCGGCGAGTACGCGCGCTCGGTGGTGCCGCCGGAGAAGATCCAGATCGGCATTCCGTTCTACGGCTACAACTGGGGCGAGGGCGAGGACGCCGTTGCGCAGACCTGGACGGATATTCAGCGGCTGATCGACATCTACCAGCCGGATGTGAATCTCGCCGCCCGCGACAGCAGCGGCCCGATCGAGGAGTCGTGGTTTACCTATCGGCGCAACGGGCAGCGCCGCACGGTCTGGTTTGCCGATCACCGCTCGCTGCAAGCCAAGCTGAACCTCGTCGAGCAGCTCGATCTGGCGGGCATCGCGATCTGGCGGCTCGGCAACGAAGATCCGCAAAATTGGGAAGTCGTACGCAAACAGTTGGTCGAGAATCCATCGGTGGTGCAGCGCGTCGTCAACACCTATCTCCCCGATCATTGAGGCACCTGGAGAGGAACAAAGGAACAAAGAACGGGCGCCCTCTGGGCACACAAAGGGACGGGGCTAGAACTTGAAACTTGAAACTTGAAACTTGAAACGTTGAACTCGACGGTAAGAACGTATGTCTGAGCGCGGCGTCAAAATTTTTAGCCAGCAGGCCGAGCAGCTTTATACGCGCGGCGTCGCTGCGGCGCGTGGCGGGCAGAAAACACTGGCCGCCTCGCTGTTACGGCAGGCCGTCAAGCTCGATCCGCAGCACGAGCAAGCCTGGCTGTGGCTGAGCGGCGTGCTGGACGATCCCGGCGATGTCGCCTTCTGTCTGCGCGCGGTGCTCGGCGTCAATCCGGCAAACGAGCGTGCCCAGAAGGGCCTGGCCTGGATCGAGCGGCAGGCGCAGCAGGCGGGCGCGCCACCGCCCGCGCCCAGCAGAACGCTGCTGCTCACCACCACCCCGCCCGACAACTGGTGGTCGGCGTGGCGCGCCCGGCAATCGACCTGGCTCTGGACGCTGCGGGCGCTGCTGCTGATCCCGATCGTGCTGATCGGCGCGACGCTCGGCGTGCGCGTGGTGATCCAGGCACAGCCGCTGCCGTCGTTTATCGAGGCGCGCGAGGCAGTGGTGCCGACCGCGACGGCGCTGGCGATCAAAAAGACGGCAGTTCCAACCGCTGTCGTCGCCGCGCAGCCCACCGATCCGGCGACGGTACGCGCCTACTTCGACACGATCAGCGCCGAGCGGCAGGTGTTGCAGGAGGCGACGACCGCCTATCGTAGCACGACCGACGGCGGACGCACGACGGTCGAGCGCGCAACCGCGACCAAGCAGCTCCGCGACCGGGTGCAGCAGAGCCGCGAGAAGCTGACCGCCGTTGTCGCGCCGACGGAGATCTCCGACACTCATCGCCTGTATCTGGATGGACTGGCGATGGAACAGGAGGCGCTTGATAAGATGCTGGAGTTTTACAGCAGCTACGATGTCACGCTGGCAAATCGCGCTGCCCTGCGGCTACAGGAGGCGCGCAGCCAGATCGCCACGGCTACGGCCAGCTGGGACGCCTTCGCCAGGCAGCATCACCTGACGAGCGCCTCGGCGGGCCTTCAGTAGACTTTGTCAAAAATTGGTCTAAAAAAGGGCTAGACGAAACGCATAATTTGCGTTATCATGCGTAGTACTCTACCGGCAGTCGTTGGAGACTGCCGATTTTGTTACTATGGACATGACTGAGAAGAAAGGACTGGCAATGGCGCCCGTTAACATCATTCTCCTCGGCCCCCCAGGTGTAGGTAAGAGTACCCAGGCGGCGCTTCTGGGCAAACGCTATCCGCTCGTCACACTCTCAACCGGCAATATACTCCGCGCGGAAGTCGCAGCCGAAACGCCACTGGGCTTGCAGGCCAAAGCCGCGATCGAGAGCGGCCAGCTTGTCGGCGACGACGTCATTATCGCGCTGGTCCGCAGCCGTCTCGAAGCGCTGCCTAAGGATCACGGCTTTCTGCTCGACGGCTTTCCACGCACTGCCGCGCAGGCCGCTGCCCTCGACGACATACTGCATGAGCTGCATCGTCCGCTGACGGTGGTGGTACAGCCGATTCTGGAGCACGACGAGGTTGTGCAGCGCATGTCGAGCCGCCGCGAGTGCCGCTCGTGCAACGCGCCGTACACCGTAACACCCGACAAGCCGCTCACGAACTGCCCCGCGTGTAACGGCGAGCTGTTCCAGCGCCCCGACGATACCCCCGCCGTGATTTTGAAGCGCCTTACAGTCTATGAAGAGCAGACCGCGCCCCTCGCCGCGTACTATCAGCAGGTGGGCCTGCTCGCGCCGGTCGATGGGCATGGCAGCCCGCAGGAGGTTGCCGCCCGGCTGATCTCGGCGATCGAGCTGTACCGACCGCACCGCCGCAGCGAGCCAGCCAAGCAGATCCGCGCCATCAGCGCCTAACGAATGTCCACAAAATAAAATAGGGTGAGCATGATGCTCACCCTGCAACCGATCTGTCTGCGATGCTATGGTGCGGTGGTGGCAGTAGCCATCGTGCCGCCGGGACTGGCCTCTGTACCGGTACCCGTGCCGCCTGTCTCTCCGCAGGCCGTCAGCGCGCCGAGCGCCAATGCCGCCAGTAAGCTCAACGAGATCAGTCTCCGTCTCATGCACTACTCCTTTCGTACGCGCCTCCTTGGGCATCGTACACACGCGCGACCTATAGCATCCCACGTGCCAGGAGTACTTCTCATACCCCGCCCTCTGCCGCCGCCTGCCCCTGCTCGTCCACCGCGCTCTGTAAGCCCGAAACGGCGATTCCGCCCATAGCCGACGCATGAGGCGGCTGCCGACAGACTCTCTTTGATCGCACTCGGATCGACGATCTCGCTCCTGGCGGTGCAACCAGCACGGCGTGCGTATCGTCTATCATAGCGCACGATCGAGCTAGTGTACCAGGAGTCTATGACAGCCACACTTCACACCGACGATGTTTTCGCGCCCGTGGACCGCGACCTCTACCTTGAGCGGATCGCGGGCGGCAACGAAACCGAGGTTTATCGCACCGACGACCAGCGCTATGTCGTGAAGCTCAAGCACGAGCTGGGCGGCAGCCGCACCGAGGCGCTGGACTGTGCCAAAACGATGCGCGCGGCGGCAGAGCAGTTCGCGGCGTGTATCGGCGAGGAGCACAGCATTCCAAGCTACTATCTGCTCGCCCGCGACAGCAGCGAGCGCGTGCAGGTGCTGGTGATTCAGCCGTTCGTCGCGCACGCCCACCCGCTCTACGACGTCGACTACCGCACGCTCAACGCCGACGAGCGCGACCGGGTCGCGGCGCAGCTTCGCGCGATCATTCGGCGGGCGCTCAGCTTCTACCGAGGCACGCGCAGCATGCCCGACGTGTACGGTCGCACGAGCACCAGCGCCGCCGAGCGGAAGCGGCTGCGCTCGCCGTGGAAGATCCCGGAGCGGCTGTGGAGCTTTATGGTGCAGCGCAACCTGCTGCGGTCGCACAACCTGCTGCTCACCAACGCGCCCGAATGCCGCGTGGTGCTGGTCGATTATGACTTCGTACGGCGCAGCAGGCTCTACCGCTGGGTGTACTACACCGTGCGGCGGGCGCTCTTCTGGCGCGATCAGGTCTTGATCTGGCGCATGCGGCGCGGTGCAAAGGTGCCGAGGGCAGATTCGTTACCAGCCATCAGGGCAAGGCATATCAGGGCATGATCCATCACGCCCTGAGCAAGGCACCGCTGTGCCCCTACGATTTCACAGGCTCCAGCTTTGCGAATCCGGCAAGCAGCCGCTTGACACCCTGCCCGACGAACGCCACCGTCACCTCTTCGTCGTCGCCCTGCACCTTCGACGAGACGACGATCCCCTCGCCGAACTGCGCATGTCGCACCTTCTGGCCGGGCTGGAACTTGGCGTCTGCGGCGGGCTTGAGCGGCGTCGTATTCTTCTTGGCGGTGCTGCCCCAGGCCGTCGCCGCGCGCGTCTTGCCGCCGCCTGAGGATGCTCTCGCGGCGAACGACGATCGTCCGGTAAACATCGAGCTTTGCCCAAAGCCGGTCCGCTCGCGGTCGCCTGTCTTGCGCAGCATGTCCGTGGGAATATCCGCCAGAAAGCGTGAGGGCGTGCTGATATTCTCGCGTCCGTACAGCCGCCGCTTGAAGGCATAGTACAGATACAGCCGCCGCCCGGCGCGTGTCGCCGCGACGTAGAGCAGCCGCCGCTCCTCCTCTAGCTGTTCGGGATCTTCCAGCGAGCGCGAGTGCGGCAGCAACCCCTCTTCCAGCCCGACGATAAATACGTTGGGATACTCCAGGCCCTTGGCCTGATGCATCGTGATCAGCGTCACGGCATCCTGCTCGACCGCGAGATCGTCGGTGGCGGCGACCAGCACAACTTCTTCCAGAAACGTATCGAGCTGCACCTCACGCGGGAAGTTAGCGTACTGCGCGGCGACCGTCCGCAGCTCCATCACGTTCTCCCAGCGATTCTCGCCCTCTTCGTCGCCGTGCTCGCGCAGCAGCGCATCGTGGAAGTGCGTGCGCTCCAGCACCAGATCGAGCAGCTCGACCAGCCCCAGGTCATCCCGCGCCTTGATCAGCTCGTCGGTCAGATGCAGGAAGCTGAGCAGGCCGCTGCGCGCCCGACCGCTGAAAGGCGGCTTCGTGCCCTCGCTCTCTTCGTCGAGCAACTGAAGCGCGGTATAGCTCGGCACGCCCAGATCGCCAGCCCAGGCCGCCAGCGCCGCGATCGTCTGCCGCCCGATGCCGGGCGTGGACTCGATGATCCGCTCAAGGCTGACGCTATCGAAGGGATTGGCGATCAGCCGCAGATAGGCCAGCGCATCCTTGATCTCTTTGCGCTCGTAGAAGCGCACGCCGCCGACCAGCCGGTAGCGCAGGCCGCGCGTCAAAAACGCCTCTTCCAGCGCGCGCGACTGAGCATTGGTGCGATACAGCACGGCACAGTCTTTCAGCTCAGCCTCGCCCCTGGCCCGCAGCCGCTCGATCTCATCGCAGACCAGCCGCGCTTCCTCGTCCTCGTTGTACGCCTCGCGCAGCATCACCTCCACGCCCTTATCGTTCTGCGTCCACAGGCGCTTCGCCCGCTTGCGCCGGTCGCTGGCGTTGATCAGCGACGCGGCCACATCGAGGATCGCCTGGGTGGAGCGATAGTTTTGCTCCAGCAGGATCACCTTGGCGTCGGGAAAATCGTCCTCGAACTGAAGCACATAGCGCATGTTCGCGCCGCGAAACGCATACACGCTCTGGTCCTCGTCGCCGACCGCGAAGAGATTGCGGTAGTGGCCGGAGATCTGCTTGGCGAACGCATACTGCACCGTGTTAACATCCTGGTACTCGTCGATCAGCACGTGAACGAAGCGCTTTTGATACGTCTCCAGAATCGCGGGCTTGCTGTCGAAGAGGCGCACCGTCAGGCCGAGCAGATCGTCGAAGTCGAGCGCGTTGCTGGCTTGTAGCCGCTTCTGATACGCCTCGTAGCAGCGCGCGACGATCTCATCCCAGTAGCTACGCCCGAAGCTCGCAAACTCCACCGGCCCGACCAGCTCATTTTTTGCCCGCGAGATGGCCGAGTGGACCGCGCGGGGCGCGTACTGCTTCTCGTCCAGGTTCAGCTCTTTGAGCACCTGCCGCGTCAGCCGCATCTGATCGTCGTCGTCGTAGACCGTGAAGTCGCGCCGGTAGGTGATGATACCGCGCCGGATCGCCTCGTCGCGCACGCCGGGCGGCAACTGCTGCCGGATGTCACTCCGCACCGTCACCTGCCCCTGACGGGCCAGCCCCGCGAGCAACTGCTCGACTGTCTCGCTGTCGCGGTAGACGATCGCCCGCCGCAGCCGCGCCGCCGGATCGCCGTCCGCCGCACGCGCATCGTAGATCAGCACGCTCGCCAGCGCGCCCAGCCGCGCCAGCGCATCGTGCGTGGTGGCGTCGTTTGGCGGAAATTCGACAAAAACCTGGCTCCAGCCGAGCTTTTCGATGTCCTGGCGCAGCAGGCGAATACAGACCGAGTGGAATGTTCCGACGGTCAGCCGCTTCGATAGCTCCTCGCCGATCAGCCCGCTCAGGCGCTCTTTCATCTCCTTGGCCGCTTTGTTGGTAAACGTCACCGCCAGGATCGCGTGCGGATCGACGCCGACCTCGGCGATCAGATACGCGATGCGATGAGTCAGCACGCGCGTTTTGCCTGAGCCGGGACCGGCCAGCACCAGCACCGGGCCGCCGAGCGTCTGAACGGCCCGCTGCTGCGGCTCGTTCAGCAGTTGAAGCATACGTGAAGCGCCTGTCATCGAGACTCCTTTAGAGGTACAATCTGTAGCACAATTATGCCATAAGCTGGCGCACCTGCGCAGCGGCGGATCAGGGCCGTCCAACGCAGATTTGACCAGACCGATCGACTTACCACCGCTCCCTGTGAACGATCTCATCCAGCGCTCTACGCCCGCCTGGCCGAACAGTCGGCGCGGGCTGCTCCCCAGGATAGCCAAACGAGATCGCGATCTCGACGTGCATCTCCTGGGGCACGCCGAAACGGTCGGCGCTCCGCGATCTAAGCGACCGCATGGATCGCATAGCCGCGACACGCCAGCGCATGGCGGATGCCGTCGGCGAGATCGGCGCGCATGTTCAACTGGTGAAGATCGAGGCCAAGCTGCATCACCGTCTGGGCGATGCTCGCGCTTATGCCAACCAGGATCGTCTGCGCGCCGATGAGCTTCACCGCATGCGCCAGCTTGAGCAGCTCGTGTGCTACGGCGGCATCGATCTTCGGAACGCCGGTAATGTCGAGGATCAGGATCTCCGCCTGACGCTCGACGATGCGCGTCATGGCCGAATCAATGATCTCCTGCGCGCGCCGGTCGTCGATGTGGCCCACCAGCGGCAGCAAGACGATGCCTTCGTAGATCGACACGATCGGCGTGGATAGCTCCTGAATGACCTTGCGCTGCTGCTCCAGCTCGCGCTCGCGCTCGCCGAGCTTCGCCCAGGCGTCCTGAAGCACCCGGCTATAGGTTGCGATGACCTCATTGCGATCGAGGCGGTTCCACTGCTGCACCTGCTCCATCGCGTCCACCGGCCATGCTTCCGGCGGATACAACTGACGAGCCAGCTTCCAGATATGATCCCGAAACAGATCGCTGGTGGCGACCAGCTCGATCAGCGGCGCGTGATCCGTCACACGCACCTGGCCCACCGACCGTGTGCGCTCCAGCGTGGGGCCGATATCGCCTGTCTCCATCAGCTCTTGCCAGAGCCGGGCCTTGCTGTGGATCGACGCGATCAGATCTTCGCGCGGCAGACGGGCGTACGTCGGAAGCAGCCGAATCACGTCGTGGTATAAGCCGTCGGTAAACGCATCCATATGCTCGCGCCAGAACGCGACAAAAGGCACAAAATCAAATCGATTCAGGGGAGGGTCGGACGGATGATCAGGGCTATGAGGTGGCACGGCGTTGCTCCTTCTTTCGCCATTAGATCGGGGGTTTGGAGAATCCCCAAACCTTCCCCGCTCTGACGCAGCATCGCACGAACGATTCTCCGAAAACGCGCGTTGATGCTGCATTCGGCAGCAGAAACAGATGGCAACCTGCTCAGCGCTAACGCCGTGGTCTTTCCATGATCATCGGCGTGAGACGTGCCGTATGCGCAGAGCGTGCCGGGTATAGTAGTAGATCGCGCCTGGAAGATCAAGCGCGCAGATCGCAAGCGCGAGCGCTCGATCTCACCTGCGGCGGCGCAGGCCCTCGGCCAGCAGATTAAAGCCCAGGATCGCCAGCGTAAAGGCGACCAGCGGCTCCAAGAATAGCCATAGATAGGCCCGCTGCCGCAGGCCACGCGCCAGCATGCTGCCCCACTCGGCGAAGATCGGATCGCTGGCGAGCATGCGGTCGCCGATCAGCGCGGGCTCGCCGCCGCCAAGCACGATGTTCAGAAAGGCCAGCTCGGCCAGCAGCAGCAGCGTCGCGGCGAGCGCGTAGGCGCCCTCGATCAGCAGCACATCGCGCAGATTCGGCAGCACGTGCCGGTAGAGGATCGCACCTCGGCGCAGCCCGATCGCGTAGGCCGAGTCGATGAACGGCGCGGCGCGCAGGCCATGGACCGCCGTCCGGCAGCGCACCGCCGTCTCGGCCCAGCCCGTCAGACTCAGCGCGACCATGAAAATCGCCAGACTCGTGTCGATGTCGCGGCTGCGATTCACCACCGCGATCGGCACCATCGCGAAGAAAAGACTGGGTATCGCCGACGAAGCGCCGATCAGCACATCGATCGCGCGGCTGGTTCTGCTGTACCAGGCCGCCAGCATCCCCAGCACCGCGCCGATGACCAGCCGCGCCAGGGCAGCCACAGCGCAGATCAGCAGCGTGTAGCGGCTGCCGTAGATCAGTCGGCTCAGCATATCGCGTCCCAGCCGGTCGCTGCCGAGCGGCATGCCGGGCGTGCCCGGCGGATACGGCGCGGGCGCAATCTGCCCGCCGACCATGCGCAGGATCGGTTCGAGGGGATCGTGGGGCGCGAGCAGCGGCGCGAGCAGCGCGCCCCCGACCAGCAGCGCCACCAGCAGGCCGCCGATCAGCAGCGGCGCGTTGAGCCGGAGCATCACGGCTCGCCAGCGGCGGACGATCGCGGCGGTTCGGCGGTCCAGGGGGGTGGAGTGATTCATCGGGCGGCAGCCACCTCTCGCAGGCGCGGATCGGCGTGACGCAGCAGCAGCCGACCCAGCGCATCGGTGAGCACAAAGAAGATCACGAAGAGCACCGCAGCGCTCGCGGCAACATCGCCTTCGCCGGGGCTGATGATGCCGGAGTTATTGATCTCAAGCATCTGACGGCCCAGGCCGCCCCAGCCGGAGAGGTAATCCACGATCACGAAGCCGCTGACGATCACGCGGATCATGCCCAGCGTGCTGCCGAGCAGCGGCAGGCGCAGCGCGGGCAGCACATGCCACCACCACAGCCCAAAGCCGCCCAGGCCCTTGGCGCGAGCCGCGCGAATCCACTCCTGGCGCAGCACATCCTCGTGCGCCACCTGCATCGCGCGGCCCATGTAGGCCGCGCCGCGCAGCGCCAGCGCCCCGGCGGGCAGGATGAGATGCTGATCGAGGCCGTAGCCCTGGACATAGGTCAGCCGAACGCCAGTGCGCAGCGTCAGCGTCGAGATCGCCTCCATCGACAGCAGCAGCACCGCAAACGTCGGCAGCGAGAGCAGCAGCGTGCTCAGCCCAAACAGCACGATCCGGGGAGCGCCACGGCGCACCGTCGCCAGCAGCGCGCCCCAGCCGAGGCCAAGCAGCAGGCCGCAGCCCAGGCTGACGCCCAGCAGCTCCAGCGAGCGCCGCGCCGCGACCCACAGCCGCGTATTCACCGAGCGGCGCTGCACGTTCATTCCGAAGTCGCCGCGCAGCAGGCCCCACAGATAGCCGACCACCGCGTCGAGATAGCCCTGGACGCTAGCATTATCGCCCAGAAACGCGCGCGGCATGAAGATCACCAGCGCAACGCTCGTGATGCTGATCGCCAGCGTCAGCAGCAGCAGCAGCGTCTCGGTCAGGAGCGGGCCGAGCGTGGGTTGTCGATCGTTCTGTGGCATCATCGTCTTCGTCAGGGAGCAGGAGTCGGGGGAACACGGGAATAAGCGAGAGAACAAGCGAACAAGCAAACAAGGGCGTTAAGCCGCTGTTCGTTTGTTCGTTTGTTCCTTTGTTCTTTTGTTCAGCCCTCGGTTCTTGGTTCTTGGTTCGACGAGCTTATTATACCCGCAGTTCGGCGGTTCGTCGCGCGGGGTGGGCTGCGCGGAGGACGCGCTCCCCGGCTGGTAGGGAGCGCTTTCGGGGCGGACAAGAGCAGCGTTGGAGTATTCGCGGAGCCCGGCTAGGCGATGTGCTCGCGGACCGGCATGACGTCGACGGGCACAATCTTGCGGCGGAGCAGACGCAGCGCCAGGTCGATGCCGCCTTGCAGATCGATCGTCGAGCGCAGATCCTTGATCGTCGTACACTGCGCGACGAGCGCCTGCGCCA
>DASUTC010000023.1 GCA_036374795.1 Herpetosiphonaceae bacterium | reverse complement strand
GACCCGTTTGCCCCTGACCAGCTCGACGATCCGTATCCGGTCTATGCCCATGCCCGGCGCGATCAGCCAGTCTTCTACAGCCCACGCTTCGATATGTGGGCGGTCACGCGCTATGACGACATCTGCACCGTCCTGAAGCAGCCCCACATCTTCTCGTCCGCCGGGGCGCTGGAATCCACAAGCGTCCTTCCCGCGCCGGTGAACGCGGTGCTCGAACGGGGCTACCTCACATTTCAGTCGCTGGTGCAGACCGATCCGCCGGATCATGCCCGCGTGCGGGCTGTGTTTGGGAAAGCGCTGACCCCGCAGCGTGTCGCGTCGCTCGAGCCCCGGATTCGCGCGCTGACCAACCAGTTGATCGACGCCTTTATCCAGGATGGGCAGGCGGATCTGATCACGCAGTTTGCCTTTCCGCTGCCGGGACTGGTGATCTGCGATCTGCTGGGCATCCCACGCGCAGATATCGCGCGGGTGAAGCGTGGGCATGAGGGCAGGCAACTGCTGATGGGCGCAACCGCCCCCGTCGAGCAGTTGGTCGCCGCCGCGCACGCATACGTCGAGTACCAGGGCTACATTCGGAAGCAGCTGGAGCAGCGCGTCGAGCAGCCCCAGGATGATCTGCTGACGCTGCTGGTTCCGGCGGAGATCGGCGGCAGCGCGCCGCTGAGTCTACAGGAGGCCGTCTGCAATGCGATCGATCTCTTCGCCGCGGGACACGAGACGACGACGGGGCTGATCGGCAATGGCCTGGCGCTGCTCCTGTCGCATCCGGCGCAGATGCAGGCGCTACGTGACGATCCGGGGTTGCTGCCGGGGGCGATCGAGGAGATGCTGCGGATGGAATCGCCGGTGCGCGGCTTATTCCGCATGACGACGAGCGAGGTGGTGCTGGGGAATGCCCTGCTGCCGAAGGGCGCGCGGCTGCTGGTGCTGTATGGCTCAGGGAATCGTGACGAGACACAGTTCTCCGACCCGGATACGTTCGATATTCGGCGTGCTGATGCCAACAAACATGTTGCATTTGGCAAGGGCATTCATTTCTGTATCGGCTCGGTCTTAGCCCGGCTCGAAGGACGGATCGCCTTTGAGACGCTCCTCCAGCGCCTACCGGGGCTTCGTCGCCACGCCGACGAGCCGGCGGTTCCACGGCCCTTCTTAATCATGCGGTGTTACGATCATTTCCCGATCGTGTGGGATCGGGTGCCAGCTGCGTGAGCAGACCGGCGTGACCAGGAGGGAGGCGGGCTGCTCCGCATGACCGCCACAACGCGCTCGCTGCTAGATCAGGCGCGGCGGCGAGGCGTGCCCGTGGGGGCGACCAGCCGGGGCGAATTGCTCGAAGCCTTCTTGGCAAGCCCACGAGTCAACGGCTGGTGGCGGTGCTCAGGAGCAGCCAGGCCACTGGATCACATCGCATCCAGGGCCGCGAGCGTCCGGCGAGTCTGCTCGGTGTCGGGATGCTGCGAGCCAAGCCGCTGCTCGAAGATCGCCAACGCTTGCTCAAGGGAGCGCCGCGCCTGCGCCGTCTCGCCGCGCGCGTGGAGCAGCTCGCCCAATCCGCGCAGCACCGTGGCGGTGTGGGGATGGTCCGTGCCGAGCACCCGCTGACAAATCGCCAACGCCTGCTCCAGATAGCTCTGCGCGTGCGCGTACTGCCCCTGAGCCTTGAGCACCTCGCCCAGGTTGTTAAGGCTGTCGGCAGTGTCGGGATGGTCGGCGCCCAGCACGCACTGACAAATCGCCAACGCCTGCTCCAGATAGCCCTGAGCTGCTGCGTACCGCCCCTGGGCCTTGAGCACCTCGCCCAGGTTGTTGAAGCTTTGAGCGGTGCTGAGATGGCGCGTGCCCAGCACGCGCTGCCGGATGCCCAACGCCTGCTCGAGGTAGCTCTGGGCTGCTGCGTACCGCTCCTGGGCCTTGAGCACCTCGCCCAGGTTGTTGAGGCTGTCGGCAATGTCGGGATGGTCGGCGTCCAGCACGCGCTGCCGGATGCCCAACGCCTGCTCCAGATAGCTCTGCGCGTGCGCGTACTGCCCTTGTTCATACAGCGCCAGGCCAAGGTTGTTGAGGGTTAGCAGGGTCAAGGGATGGTCTGGGTCCAACACCCGCTGACAAATCGCGAACGCCTGCTCATAGTAGCCCTGCGCCTGCGCGTACTGCCCCTGGGCTTCCAGTACGCCGCCCAGGTTGTTCAGGCTCCTGGCGGTTTCTGGATGATCGGTGCCCAGCACGCGCTGCCGGATGCCTAACGCCTGCTCATAGTAGCCCTGCGCGTGCGCGTACTGCCCCTGGTAGTAGAGCACGTTACCCAGGGTATTAAGGCTTTGTGCCGTGTCGGGATGGTGGATGCCCAGCACGCGCTGCCGGATCGCTATGGCCTGTTCCAGGTACCCCTGTGCTTCAGGATAGGCGCCGAGCTGCCATACATGCTCGCCCAGCGCATTGTATAACCCTGCGCTTCGTGCATCCGAGCGCGGCTGTGCCGCCTCCATGATGAAGCGGAGATGGGGCTGGACCGCCAGCAGCGGACGGGGATTGCGGCGCTTGTTCAAGTCATCCGCCACGCGGAGCATCGTCGCTTCCACCGCCACCTGCGCCGCTCCATCGACCAGCACGGCCTGCACAAAGGCCGCGACCAGCCGATGCATGCGGAGGTTCCCCGCCGCGTCGGTGTCCAGCAGCCCCAGGTCGATCAGCCGCGTCAGGGCATCCTCGGCCATGAGTGCTCCATCAGGGTCATCGTCCGGCAGATCCAGCGTTTGGAGCAACAGCCAGCGCGGCAGCGGCTCCCCCGGCGCGAAGCAGGCGGCATGCGCGAGGAGCGTCAGCGCCAGCGCATCCGTCCGCTCGGCAGGATCGAGCCGCGCGTAGCTCTGCTCAAACGTGCGTGCGACATGCTGCACATGCTGCGTCGGCGACAGGCCCGCCGCCTGAAGCGAGCGATCATCGAGGAGCGTCGGGGCCTGGAGGCGCTCCAGGTACTGCGCGGGCGTGAGCGCGTGGCGGTATTTCGCCAGAAAGCTGCCCGCGAGATGGAGCGCCAGCGGCAGGTCGCCGAGCGCGGCAGCAATCGCATGAAGGTCGGCGTCGGCGGCGGGGAGGTCCGGGCGAAACGTGCGCAGCAGCGCGAGACTCTCGGCGCGGGGCAGCACGTCGAGCGGGAGCGGATGCACGCCCAGTGCCACGTCCCAGTGGCGGCGGCGGCTGGTGATCAGCACGCGGCAGCCGCCGTGGCTGGGCCGCCACTGATCGAGCAGCGCCTCGTCCTCGCAGTTATCGAAGACCAGCAGGCGCAGCAGCGGCTCCTTCCAGGCCGCCAGCACGCGCTGAACCTGCTCGTCGAGCGGGAGCGTCCCAAACGCTGGACTGAGCTGCATGGCATCAGCGCCGCCACACGCCGCCACTTCGGACGGGATGGTCGTAGGATCGGCGAAGCTCAGCCAGAAGACGCCACCCGGAAAGCACTGGCCGTAGCGGTGGACGAACTCGCAGGCGAGCTGCGTCTTGCCGATGCCGCCCAGGCCCGTCGCCGCGGCGATCTCCAACTGCCCAATTGCCGCAGTCTCACCGATCGTCAAGGCACGTGCGACTTTGTGGAGGTCGGCGTCGCGGCCCACAAAGAGCGGATTGCGCCGCAGCGGCATGCGCGAGCCGGGCGGCAGCGGCGCAGGCGGGGGCACCGTGTCCAGCGGGATCGGTGCGACCGGGATCGGGGCCTGGTCCGTGGATCGCGGCGCGGCCTCGATCCGGCTCAGCGCTGGGGGTAAGCGATCGACGCTGCGCTCGCCACGGGCAACCTGAAGAAAGCGCGCGCGCTCGTCCGGCGGCAGATCCAGACAGATGGCAAGGCGCCTGGCAATCGTCGGCGATGGCCGCGCCGTATCGGCCTCAATCTTCCGGATGGTGACTTCGGCGCAGCCCACGCGCTCGGCTAAGGCGGCCTGGGTCAGATCGAGCGCTTTCCGGCGGCGGCGGACCCACGATCCGATCGAGTACTCGGTCTTACTATCATCGGCCATACCACGTTCCCCCAAGAGCGAGCGCTGCACACGATCAGGATGCAGGTGTTGGTGGTGGGCATACGTAATCGTAAAAGATCGCTTAACTATATCGCTTTTGTATCGAAAACCGATCCCACAGCCTGGGACTGGCATGGTCTACTAGAAGCGCATTGTGGCTATCCATCGGCAGGACCCTTCTGGGGCGGCGCTGAGGATACCGATGCACGGGTGTTCGTCGCACAGCCTGTACCCCCCAAGGCACCGGATAGGCCGGAGCGCGGTCGAGTGTGACCGCTGGTGCCGACGCCGGATGATCCTGAGGCAGACGCGGGCCGGTTCGGGTCCGTGTGCTGATCCTGTCCGTTCCGCTGTTCGATCGTGCCAGGAGGAGGTAGCTATGTCGGCCTTGCTTCGTCTGGTTTTTTTGTTCGCCCTGACGGTGTCCCTCATCGTTCCCGACGGTCGTATCTTCGCGTACGAACCAGACACGACGTGGGAAGCGAGTCGCCCCCTGACCAAACTGATCCTCGCCGCGCCTGGGCAAACGCACAGCGTTGTGTATGATGGCGCGACGATCGAGCTTGGCGCGCAGGCGGTTGCCACCGACACGCCGATCAGCATCACGCCGCTCGCGCAGCAGGAGTTGCCGACGCTGGATGCGGGCATGACCACGTTACCCACGGGCCGCGCCGGGGCTACCGCTTCCTGCCCCACGGCACGCGCTTCCAGGAGCAGATTCGGCTCTCGCTGCCGTATGATCCCGCGCTGATCCCGCCCGGCCTGACCGCGCAGGACATCAAGACCTTTTACTTCGACGAGCAGAGCGGCTCGTGGAAGGCGCTGGAGCGCGTGGCAGTGGACACCCAGGCGGGCGTGATCGTCAGCCTGACCGATCACTTCACCGACATGATCAACGCCACGGTGACGGTGCCCGATCATCCTGAGGCGCTCTCCTATAATCCGACCAGCATCAAGGACATCAAGGCCGCCGATCCCGGCTCCGGTATCAACCTGATCGATCCGCCGAGCGCGAATGCCACGGGCGACGCGCGGCTTGGCGTGCCGATCGAGGTGCCGCCCGGACGCAACGACATGCAGCCGGAGATCAGGGTCAGCTACACCTCCGGCGGCGGCAACGGCTGGCTCGGCCTCGGCTGGGATCTTCAGCTTCCGGCGATCACCGTCGACACGCGCTGGGGCGTGCCGCGCTACGAGGCCGCCCGCGAGACGGAAACCTACCTTTTGAACGGCGAGCAGCTTACGCCGGTGGCCCATCGCGCCGCGCCCCAGGCGCGCACGGTGGAGAAGGTCTTTCACACCCGCGTGGAAAGCGGGTTCGAGCAGATCATTCGTCACGGCGATGGGCCGAGCACGTACTGGTGGGAGGTCGTCGCCAAAGACGGCACGCGCTTCTTCTACGGCGGCACGCCGGAGCGTAACACACCGGACGCAGCGGCCACCCTCACCGACGACGGCGGCCAGATCTTCCGCTGGGCCTTGCAGGAGACGCGCGACCTCAACGGCAACCGCATCGCCTACACCTATGCCCGCGTGAGCGATGTCGGCGTGGAGGGCGGCACCGTCCCCGGCGTGCAGCTCTATCCCCAGGCGATCAACTATACCGGCTCCAACGGCACGCCCGGCGCGTACACCGTCACGTTTATCCGCGACCGCGAGCTGCCCGACTTTACCCGCCGCGCGGATGTGATCATCGACGGGCGCGGCGGCTTCAAGCAGGTCACGGCGGATCTCCTGAAACGGATCGAGGTCACATTTCAGGGATCGCTCGTGCGGCGCTACGAGCTGACCTACCGCGAAGGCTCGTTCAAGAAGACGCTGCTGACCGCGATCACGCAGTACGGCGAGGACGGCACGGCCTTCCATACCCACGAGTTCGGCTACTACGACGATCTCCACGAAGAAAACGGCGCGTATGCCGCCTTCGATCCGGCGCAGCCGTGGAATACCGGCGCGGATGACGTATCTGCCGGGCTGCTGGGCCACGGCCAGGCCAGCGCGATCAGCGGCAATCTGACCGAGGGCGTCGGCGGCCATCTCTACCTCGGCTTCAACCCGACGCTGCCCTCCAAGCATGGATCGTTCGGTGGCAAGGTCGGCTACAACCAGAGCACCAGCGAGGGCGTGCTGGCGTTTCTCGATCTCAACGGCGACGAGCTGCCCGATAAGGTCTTCAAAGACGGCGACGGCTTTGCCTTCCGCCTGAACCAGTCGGGGCCGAACGGCACGACCGAGTTCGGCTCTCCCATCACGCTGCCGACGCTGCCTGCCCTCTCGCGCGAGCAGGCGAAGATGGTATCCGCCGGGGCGGAAGCCTACCTGGCCGCTAACGTCTTCGCCAATCGGTCGAGCACCGTTACGACCGGCGCGATCTACTTCAGCGATGCCAACGGCGACGGGCTGCCCGATCTGATCCGCAACGGCCAGGTGCTCTTCAATCACCTGAACGATCACGGTGTGCCGACCTTCACCGCCAATAGCGCGGATACGCCCGTGCCGATCGGCAGCGGCGCGGTCGACGGCACCGATCTGCTGCCGAACTACGACGACCTCTACCAGGAGCAGATCGACGCCTTCCCGCTCCACGACACGCTGCGCCGCTGGGTCGCGCCCTACGATGGACGCATCCAGATCGGCGGGACGGTCGCGCTCGTGGAGGATACCAGCGACGCACGCAGCGCGTACCAGACGGCGGACGGCGTGCGCGTGGCGATCCAGCAGAACGGC
This sequence comes from Herpetosiphonaceae bacterium, assembly GCA_036374795.1. Lineage (NCBI taxonomy): Bacteria > Bacillati > Chloroflexota > Chloroflexia > Herpetosiphonales > Herpetosiphonaceae > Herpetosiphonaceae bacterium. The sequence goes on along the minus strand of DASUTC010000023.1, from coordinate 6,717 downwards.
AGCGAGCTGTGGTCGGCGCGGATCGGGGCGACCGACTACGCCGCCAGGACGCCGACGGGCGTCGACGCGCTGGAGGTCACGGCTGGCGATCGAATCTACTTCCGCGTCCAGTCGGTCCTCGACGGCGCGTACGATCAGGTGGCCTGGAGTCCGACGATCGCCTACCTCGACGCGCCCGTGACCAGCGATGTCAACGGCCTCAACCCGTACCAGTATCAGGCGGCGGACGACTTCGTGCTGGCGGGGCGGACGGGCATGCACGTCCAGATGCCGATCACCGGCACCGTGCGGCTGTCGGGCGATCTCGTCAAGCGCGGCGCGACCACCGACGATCTGACGCTGGAGGTCTTCAAGAACGACGCGCCGATCCTGTCCAAAACCCTGAGCTGGGACCAGACCGGCACGATCGCGCTGGACGAGCAGATCGCGGTGGTGCAGGGCGATGCGCTGCGGCTCCATGTCCGCGTCGACTCGCCGATCGATGTGCGCCAGATCGCCTGGACGCCCAACCTGGTCTATACGGCGGCGCCCGGGAGCGTGCGCGTCGCCGACGATCAGGGCAATCCGTTGATTGAGGTCGATCCGCCCTACGCCATCGATCTCTACCCGGCGAGCAACCTCCAAGCGCCGCAGGCAGCGTGGACCGCGCCGCAGGCGGGCACGCTCACCGTCACGCCGCAGCTCACGGCGGACGGCGACGCGGCGACCGATGGACAGGTCATGTTCACCGTCAAGCGCCAGGGCGCGCTGCTCGCCAAGCGCGCGATCACGATCGCCGACGGGCAGGCGGAGCCAGTGACGCTCCCCGTCGACGTGCAGCAGGACGAGCAACTCTTCTTCACGTACAGCACGAGCGATCCCGCGCTGGCCGCGAAGCTGACGAATCCAACCGTTGTCGTAGCCTACAGCGACGGCACGCCGACCCCGGTGCCGAGCGCGCTCTACAGCGCGACGACCACCGATCTGTTTGCGCAGCCGTACCGGGGCTGGAGCTACGTCGGCTACAACGGCAATCGCGACCGCGCCACGCAGCCGATCGACGAGTCGCGGCTCGTGCTCGACCTGGAGCAGCTTCAGCGCGACGGCTACGATCCGTCCACGGCGACGGCGTATGCCTTCAACCCGTCGCCAGCGACCAACCGCTGGGTCGGTCCCGACGACGGCGGCTGGGTCACGGATAGCACGATCAGCAGCGCGCGCATGGGCGCGGACGCGATCACGGTGCCGACGCCGGAGCTGGTTGCAGGAGCGCGCGCGGTTAGCCGGCTCAGCCGCACGAAGCAGACGGCGATCGGCGGCGGCGTGAGCTTCCTCGACGGCTCGATCTCGACGGGCACCAGCGGCAGCGAGCTGGACTACCTCGATCTGAACGGCGACCGCTTCCCCGACATCGTCGCCAACGGGCGGGCGCAGTACACCACGCCGACCGGTGGCCTGGAGCCGCAGAATCGCGCGCTGCCGGGCATGAGCCTGCCCCGTGGCAGCAGCGAGAGCGCCCGCAACATCGGCATCGGCGGCAACCCGGCCCACTTCAAGGCAGATGCGCGCGGCGAGGTCAACACCTCCGGGCAGACAGCGCCACGCGGCAATACCACCGGCAGCCAGATGGTGCAGTTGGGCTTTGGCGGCAGCCTCGGCGATGGCAAATCCGAGGCCGAGACGGATCTGATCGATCTCAACGGCGACGGCCTGCCCGATCGCGTCTCGCGCGACGGCGGAACGCTGCTGGTCGCGCTCAACCTGGGGTATCGCTTTGCCGCGCCGGAGCCGTGGGGCGCCGCGCTGCTCAACGATGGCCGCAGCGAGCAGGCGTCGATCGGCGCGAATCTGGGCTACAACGACGGAATCTATGGCTTCGGCGGTGGCCTCTCGCTGAGCAAGAACGAGTCGGAGACGCGCCAGACGCTCGACGATCTCAACGGCGACGGGCTGCTCGATCGGGTCCGGCTGGCGGGCGGCAGCCTGCGCGTGGCGCTGAACACCGGCAACGGCTTCGCGCCGGAAACCGTGTGGAGCGGCGCGCTGCCGAAGGGCATCGCGACGAGCCAGAGCGTGGGCCTGGGCGGCGGCCTCTACTTTACGATCGCCGTGCCGCTATGTCTGGTCGCCTGCTACCTGATCGTCAATCCCGGCGCGGACTACAGCCAGACGATGGCCCGCCAGGAGACGATGTTCCGCGATGTCAACGGCGACGGCTACACCGATCATGTCTTCAGCACCAACGACGGCACGCTGACGGTCGCGCGCAACCGCACCGACCGCACCAACCTGCTCAAGTCGATCGACCGCCCGCTGGGCGCGACGATCGATCTGGAATATGAGCGCGACGGCAACACCTACGATCAGCCGCAATCGCGCTGGGTGCTCTCGAAAGTCGCCGTGCATGACGGCCACGCGGGCGACGGCGTCGATACGCAGCTCACGACCTACCGCTACGAGCAGGGCCGCTACAACCGCCTGGAGCGCGAGTTCTACGGCTATGCGAAGGTGACGGAGGAGCAGCGCGACGCCGGTAACGGCGCGGCGGTCTATCGCCGGGTGATCCGCGAGTTCCACACCGACAGCTACTACACCAAAGGGCTGCTCACGAGCGAGCGGATCGAGGACGCGGCGGGTCGACCGTTCAGCGAGACGGAGCACACCTACCGGCTGATCAACGTGGACACCGGCGATGAGTTGGTCAACGCGCAGAGCACGACGGCCACGGTCTTCCCGCAGCGCATCCGCACCGACGAGCGCTTCTACGAGGGCCAGCTGCAGCCGGGCAAGAGCACGTTCACCACCTACCAGTACGACGCGCTGGGCAACGTGACGCGCTTCTTCGACGCGGGCGATACCGGCGCGCAGGATGATGTCACGGCGACGATCGGCTACACCAATTGCCCTGAGACGTATGTTGTGGGCACGCCGAACGCGATCGTGGTCATGGGCAGCGGCGCGACCATGCGCCAGCGCGAGGCGACCGTTGATTGCGCGACGGGCGATGTGGCGCAGGTGCGCAAGTACCTCGCCGATGGCAGCGCCGCCGTGACCGATCTGGCCTACTTCCCGAACGGCAATCTGCGCACGGTGATCGAGCCAGCGAATAGCCACGGTCAGCGCTACCAGCTCACGTATGAGTACGATTCGGTGGTGCAGACCCACGTCACGAGCGTCACGGACAGCTTCGGCTATCGCTCCGGCAGCACGTACAACCTCACGTACGGCACCACCGCGAGCACGACCGATCTCAATGGGAACCGGACGACCTACACCTACGATGTGTTTGGACGCACCACCAGCGTCACCGGCCCGTATGAGCAGGATGGCGACACGGCCACGATCCGCTTCGCCTACCACCACGACGCGGCGGTGCCCTGGGTGCTGACCGAGCATCTGGACAAATACCGCAGCGCGACCGACACGATCGACACGGTGATCTTCATCGACGGCCTGAAGCGGGTGCTCCAGACCAAGAAGGACAGCACGATCCACGCGGGCGTGGATGCGTCGCCGGTGGACGTGATGATCGTCTCCGGACGGCAAACGTTTGACTTTGTGGGCCGCGTCGTCGAGCAGTTCTACCCTGTGACCGAGCCGCTCGGCACGCCCGGCACGTTCAACCCCACGTACGACACGATCCAGCCGACGCGCACGACCTACGACGTGCTGGATCGCACGACCAGGACGGTGCTGCCCGACAACACCGCGACGACGATGGTGTACGGCTTTGGCTCCGATCGCCTCGGCGCGACGCAGTTCGTGACGACGGTCACGGATGCCAACGGTATCGAGAAAAAGACCTATCAGAATGTGCGCGAGCTGACGACGAGCGTGCAGGAGTTCAATACGCTGGAGGATGGCACCGCGCAGGTGATCTGGACCAGCTACGGCTACGATCCGCTCGATCAGATCGTGCGCGTGGAGGACGACCGGCACAACATTACGCGCGTCGCCTACGATAACCTCGGACGCCGCACGGCGATCGACAGCCCCGACGCGGGCAAGACCGAGCTGGTCTACGATCTGGCCTCGAACCTGATCGCCAGGATCACCGCCAACCTGCGCGCCGAGGGCAAGCAGATCTCCTACGCCTACGACTTCAACCGCTTAGCGGCGATCAGCTACCCGACCTTCACTGGCAACAACGTGACCTACACCTACGGCGCGCCGGGCGCGGCGGACAACCGCGCGGGGCGGATCACGCTGGTCACGGATGAGTCGGGCAGCGAGGAGCGCTTCTACGGCAAGCTGGGCGAGATTACGAAGGAGATCAAGACGGTCGCCAGCGCGACGCAGGGCCGGGGTCCCAGCGCGCCGGAGGTCTATACCACGACGTATGTCTTTGACACCTTTGGTCGGCTGCAAACGATGACCTATCCCGACGGCGAGCGGCTGACCTACGCCTACGATTCGGGCGGCCTGGTGCGGCAGGCGGTCGGCCAGAAGGCGCAGTACACCTACAGCTACCTGCGGCGGCTAGAGTACGACAAGTTTGAGCAGCGGGCGTTTATGGAAGCCGGGAACGGCATTCGCACGCACTACCGCTACCGCGCCGATAACCGCCGCCTGGAAAACCTGCAAGCGGGCAAGGGCGAGGGCAATCGCTTCCAGAATCTCAATTACCGCTACGACAACGTCGGCAATATCCTGAGCCTGGCGAACGATGTGCCGGTGCCGCATCCCAACACGTTCGGCGGCTCGACCACCCAGACCTATCGCTATGACGATCTGTACCGGCTGGTGGGCGCGTCGGGCACGTACCAATTCAATCCCGACAAGACCAATCGCTATGAGCTGGCGCTGTCCTACGACACGATCCACAACATCACGTCGAAGCGGCAGCACAACGAAATCATCCAGCCGTCAGGCACGCCGATTGAGCAGAAGAAGACGAGCTACGATTGGACCTACACTTACGACGGGGCGCAGCCGCACGCGCCGACCCACATCGGCGAGCGCACCTTCCGCTATGATGCCAACGGCAATCAGGCGGGCTGGGATCACGATCAGAACGGCACGCGGCGGACTATCGTCTGGGACGAGGAAAACCGTATCCAGAGCCTCTTCGACAACGGCCACGAGCACACCTACGCCTACAACGACGCGGGCGAGCGGGTGATCAAGCGCGGGCCGCAGGGCGAGACGGCCTACATCAACCAGTACTTCACCATGCGCAACCGCGAGGTTGGGACCAAGCACGTCTATGTCGGAGAGACGCGCGTCGTCTCGAAGCTGCTGAAGCAGGACAAGCCGGGGGCTAATCCGAGCGGACAGGTGCCGCTGGAGAAGGATCAGTACTTCTACCACGCGGACCATCTCGGCAGCACGGGCTACGTCACCGACGCCAACGGCGACCTGTACCAGCACATCGAGTATTTCCCCTTCGGCGAGACGTGGGTCGAGGAGGCCAGCAACACGCAGCGGACGCCCTATCTGTTCACGTCGAAGGAACTGGACGAGGAGACGGGCCTCTACTACTACGGCGCGCGCTACTACGATCCGCGCACCAGCGTGTGGCAGAGTACCGATCCGATTCTGGAGAAGTATCTGCCGAGCAGGAAGGACGCGGCCCAGAGCGACGAGGACACGAGCAAGCTTCCCGGCATGGGCGGGGTGTACAACTCGCTGAACCTCGGGCTGTACAGCTATAGCCATCAGAATCCGGTCAAGTTTACGGACCCGGATGGGCGCGCTCCGACCAAGGATAGACAAGTTAGAGACAGGAAACGCGAGAAAATCTATCCAGTTTCGGTAGCCGTCGGAGCAGGTGTTACATTGATAACACTACCTTTTGGCGGAGTTAGCATAGTTGCTGGCGGAACTGCTGGTTATGCTACTCATAAAGCCAGTCAAAGAACAAAGACTGGCAGGCTTGAGGCTCTTGACTATCTCCGCAAATTCCCGCCTGGAACGATGGGGCATTTAGTGCGTGAAAGCCTTGCCCCCATTGCCCCATTCGTCGGCGATTTTGCAGCAGGTACTATAGCTGAACATTATAAGGATAGAGAAGCCTTTCTATACCTGTCTGTGACTGGACCAAGAATCACAGACTTTGCGAAAACCGAAACTACGTATTGGAAGCAACAGAAAGGCGCGGCAGGTTTCATAGGCGGCAACACACCTTGGCAGGTGAGAGAGAGGATTTTGCTGCGAACAGCAAAACGACTCGGCCTCAAAGTACCCTAAAATGATCTGTCGTGCTTAAATCACCAGATCAACAGCGTTCGGAGCAGGAAGGATTGCCTTCCTGCTCCGAACGCTCCTAACAAGAAGCGCAGAGTTTCACGTCTCCAACAAACTCTTCCATTGGCCCGAACGTCCTGACTTCTGCCAACCCACCCTCATCCCCTCATTCGCTACCCTCGGCTTCCCTACGCCAGCACCTCGGCGATCTCGGCGTACTCCGCGCCGCCGGTCAGCGCCAGGAAAATATCTTCGAGCGATTGGCCGGTGCTGCCCTGGCGCAGTTCGTTCATCGTTGCCGATGCGATCACCCGCCCGTCGGAGATGATCGCGACTCGATCGCACAGCCGCTCGGCGATCTTAAGAATAACGGATCGTGCAGCAGCGTCCCCTGTCAACCGTCGGCGAGCCGCTGATCCTCCTTGTGGTACGCGGGGCCGGTGAGCTGCTGCTGAGCGGGTGGCAGCCACTCCGCTCCAGAATGGCCCCGGCTTTTCGGATCAATCCGTTGGCTTCAGCAGGCGAATGGTGGCAAACACATGAGCGGGACTC